>CAZDYM010000068.1:6202-9708 GCA_964509325.1 uncultured Phycisphaeraceae bacterium | reverse complement strand
CACGCGGATCGTCGGCGGGCTGCGGGCAGGCATGGTTCGAGCGTGCTCGGGCCGGCGCCCGTCGGGCTCGCCGAATGACGCGCTGGGCGATGGGATCGGGCCTCGGGCCCTCGGATGGACCACGCATGACGCTGGCACTCTCACCCATGCTCCGATTCGGTCCCGGCGGGGATTTCACCTTCGAGGTGTTCGGAGATGAACGTTCCCCGGGGGGGGCGCGGGTGGCTCAGGGCCAGACGGGCTCGTTTGACCCTGGTTCCGGGGGCGGAAGTCCTTATGCGGGTGACTCAGCCGGTGACGGAAGACGTGGGCTCGGGCGGGGTGGGCGCGAGAAGCGAACGTCCGGGCTTGTTTCGGGCGGTCTCGACGGGCGTGACACGGCTGACGCGAGCGCAAGGTCCGGCGGGCCTGACGATTGGGTGTGTGGGCGCGGGAAGGCGGGTGAGCGGGACGGCTGCGAGCTTTCCGATCTGGCGCGTCACGCTGGGGGGTTCATGGTGGCGCAGCGGCTGGTTTCGGGGCATGCGTCGGTGCTGCGGGGCGTGCAGTCGATGCTGGTGGCAATGATCGCGGCTTTGCAGCGCGGTTCCGAGCCGGTTCGGGCGGTTCGCCATCCGGCGGCTCGCCCGGCGGAGACAGGGGCGGCGGCTGGGGCGGGTCCGGGAGCGGGTCCGGGGGCGGGGGCGCGGTCAGGGTCAGCGTCGGGGTTGCAGTCAGAGGTGTTGGCCGGGTCGCCGGCGCGAAGGGTTCCAATGAGTAGCCCCACGGCCGACGCTGGCGCGGACGCGGGCGCGGACGCTGACGCTGGCGGAGGGGGCGCGGCTGCTTCGCCGCTTTCTCGCCGTGCGTCCGGCGCTTTCTCCGTGTCCGGTCGTTCGTCGGTGTGTTCTTGGAATCGTTTGCCGCGTGGCTCGGCGGTCGTCGGTGTTTCTCGGCGTGAGGTCCGCGATTCGCCGGTGTTGTTCGAGTGATCCGTTTCGCGGGGCTGGTTGCGTGGTCTCGCGTTCGTCGTCTCGCGTGTCTCGTTGTGTGCGGATTCTGTCTGTTCCCGGCCATGGCCGCTCGCCTGCCCTTGTGAACACCAACCTTGTCGGCCCCATTCCCTTCGGTCCCCCACTTTGAGGTCCACCATGAACCTGACCCCGAAACAGTTGAAGATTCTCCAGTTGATCCGCGACAGCCGCGTGCGGACGGGCTGCTCGCCGACCATGCAGGAACTCGCGGACGAGCTCGGCGTGAGCAAGGTGACGGTGTTCGAGCATGTCGAGGCGCTGATTAAGAAGGGCGCGCTGATCCGTGAGCCGAACAAGGCGAGGTCGCTGTCCATCGCCGAGGGTGTGGCGCTGCCCGACGAGGAGCACCCCTTGAAGTTCCCGCTGGTGGGGAAGATCGCGGCGGGCTACCCCATCGAGAAGTTCACCGATCTCGACACGCTGGACATCTCCGAGTTGCTGGCCCCGCGGGCCAGCGCGGTGAACGCGACGTTCGCGCTGCGCGTCGATGGTGACTCGATGAAGGACGAGGGCATCCTCGACGGCGATTATGTGATCATCGAGCGCCGCGACGCCGCCAAGAACGGCGACCGCGTGGTTGCGCTGCTCCCCAACGGCGAGTCCACCCTCAAGACCTACTTCAAGGAAGCGGACCACATCCGCCTTCAGCCGGCCAACTCGGCTTATGAGCCCATCCGTGTGAAGGATTGCAGGGTGCAGGGGATCGTGGTGGGTGTGATCCGCAGGTACTGATCGAACTCCGATCCCGTTGCGGGCACTCGTCGCCGTCGCCGCGGCTCCGCCCGACGTGCATCGTTCGGCCGGGGTCGGTTGCGTCCGCGGGATGGGCGGGTTGACGTGCGCGGGAGGGAACTCCCGATCAGGCGGCCCCGAGCGCCTGTGCGAGGGTTGAGGCTGGCGGGGGCTCAGGGCCTGCTCGAAGGCCGTCGCTGACGCCCGGGGTTGGCGCGTGCGAGTCGGCGATGGCGGATCATCCCGAACGTGGCCATCCGAACGTGGCCATCCGAACGTGACCATCGCGGCGATGGCCTCGGGTTCGCGTGTGCTCGGAGGCGTCGGCGTGGCTCCCGGCGTGTCCCGATGCCTCGGGGGTCGGGACGGTGCGTGGTTCGACCGGGCGTTGGTGCGGCTTTTCGCGCACAATGGGCCGCATGTGGCGGTGGTGCAAGCGGCTGAGTTTGCTGGTGGTCCCGGTGCTCCTGGTCGTTCTGGCCGTGGTGTCCATGGTGGTCCGGTCGGAGGCGCTGGCGTCGCTGCCGGCGCGGAGCGGGAGCGTGACGGTGTCCGGCCTGTCGGCGCCGGTGACGGTGTCGAGGGACAGTTTCGGGGTGCCGCGGGTCCGGGCCGGTTCGCTGGCGGACGCCTGCTTTGCGCAGGGCTTTGTGCACGCGCAGGAGCGGTTCGTGCAGATGGACGCGATGCGTCGTTTCGCGTCGGGCCGGCTCGCCGAGGTGTTCGGCGCGTCGGTGCTGGAGATGGACCGGCGGATGCGGCCGCACGGGTTTGAGCGGCGCGCCGACGAGGTTCTGAAGCGGCTGCCGGAGCGTCACCGGGTGCTGCTGTCGTCGTACAGCGCGGGCGTGAACGAGGGTCTGCGGCGGCTGCGCGCCGCGCCGCCGGAGTACGCGCTGCTGCGGGTGGCGCCCGCGCCGTGGTCGGAGCGTGACTCGCTGCTGCTGCAGTACGCGATGTGGGACATGCTGGCGATGAACCGGGGGTTCGAGCTGATGATCGGGGTGATGCGGGAGGCGTTGCCGGAGTCGGCGGTGCGGTTCCTCACGCCGGACGTTTCGCGGTTTGACGTTGTCGAGCCGGGCCCGGGGTGGTCGGTGCCGGCGATCCCGAGCGCGGCGGAACTGGCGGGCGTGGGCCCCGCGCCCTTGGCGGGGGTCGGCCCTCCCGACGGGCGGGGCGGGGGGGAGGGGGCTGGCGTCGAGTCGCACTGGCTCGGTGCGACGGGTGTGGCGGCGGCGTTCGGCGGGGAGGAGCCCTTCGCGCTGGGGTCGAACTCGTTCGCGGTGTCCGGGGGGCGCAGCGAGAGCGGCGCGGCGATCCTGGCCAACGACATGCATCTGCCGCTGAGGGTGCCGGCGCAGTGGTTCCGCGTGAGCCTGTCGTGGACGGCTTCTCGCTGCCGGGCGTGCCGGGGATCGTGGTCGGGGGCAACGGCCATGTGTGCTGGGGCTTGACGAACGTCGAGGGCGACTTCGAGGACTGGATCATCGTCGAGACCGATCCGACCGACCCCGAGCGCTACAAGGTGCCCGGGGGCAGCGAGGAGTTCACGCGCGTGGTCGAGCAGATCGGGGTGGCGCGGGGGGCCGACCAGCGGCTGGAGGTGCGCCGGACGCGGTGGGGCCCGGTGGCGCGCGCCGACGCCAAGGGGCGCCCGCTGGTGGCGCGGTGGATCGCGCACGAAGACGGGCACACGAACCTGGGGCTGTTCGACATCTTCAGGGCGCGGACGATCGAGCAGGCGGTGGAGGCCGCGGC
>CAZDYM010000068.1:0-6123 GCA_964509325.1 uncultured Phycisphaeraceae bacterium | reverse complement strand
CGGCGGGTCGGGCCCGGTGGCGTGGTCGGACGCGACGGTCGGCTGGACGGGCTGGATGAAGGAGTCTGACCGGCCGCGGGTGATCGACCCGGCGTCTGGGGTGCTGTTCACGGCGAACAACCGGCTGCTGCCGGTGGAGCGGGCGCGTGCGCTCGGGCGGGCGTGGGCGAGCCCGGCGCGGGCGGCGCGGATCGGCGAGTTGCTGGCGGCGCGGGAGAAGCACGACGAGAGGTCGCTGCTGTCGATCCAGCTCGACACCGCGCGGGCGCCGATGGAGTTCTACCGCGGGCTGGCGCTGGAGGCGTGCGGGACTGAGGGCGACGGCGCGCTCGAAGAGCGTGGCGCGATCGAGGAGGTGCTCAAGTCGTGGAACGGCACGGCGGACGCCGACCAGCGCGGGTTCGCGCTGCTGAAGCGGTTCCGGGCGGAACTGCTGTCGAGGGCGCTGCGTGTGTTCACGGCGCGGTGCGAGAAGGTGGACGCGGGCTTCCGGTACCGCTGGTTCAACGACGAGGACCCGCTGCGGGCGGTGCTGGAGGCTCGGCCGGCGCACCTGCTGCCGCCGGGCGAGCAGGATTGGGGTGCGCTGATCCGCGGGTGTCTGGCGCGGGCGGTGCATGATCTCAAGACGAAGGAGCCGAGGCTCGGGCTGGGCACCACCTGGGGCGACCTGAACCGGGCGAAGGTGGAGCACCCGTTGTCGGCGGCGCTGGGGCGCGTCCCCGGCGTGCGGGCGCTGCTGGACATGCCGCGGGTCCCGCTGCCGGGCGACGGGCAGAGCGTGCGGGCGCAGTCGGCCGAGTTCGGGGCCTCGCAGCGGCTGGTGATCAGCCCCGGGCGAGAGGACCAGGCGATCGGGCAGTTGCCGGGCGGGCAGAGCGGGCACTTCCTGAGCCCGAACTACCGGGATCAGTTCGCTGCGTGGGTGCGTGGGGACGCGACGCCGCTGCTTCCGGGGCAGACGGTGCACACGCTGACGCTGACGCCGGGGAAGTGAGCGGGGCTCTATGATTCGCGCGGATGACCGCCGACGCGCCGGTCAAACTCGACCTGAAGAAGGACCGCGGGCTCACCGTCGAGTGGGCCGACGGGACGTCGTCGTACTACTCGATCGCGTACCTGCGGAAGATGTCGCCCAGCGCGGAGATGAAGCAGCTGCGCGAGCAGCTGGCGGCGAACCCGCTGACGGTGCTCCCGAGCTCGCCCGCGCGGGGCCCGCTGGTGGCGGAGAGCGCCGAGCTGGTGGGGACGTACGCGCTGCGGATCCGGTTCTCCGACGGGCACGACACGGGGATCTATTCGTGGGGCTACCTGCGCGAGATCGATCCGGCCAACCCCCCTCGCACCGGCGACAACCCCGGGGTTTGACTCGGGGGGCGGGGCATCGAACCATGCGGGGCGATGTCCGCGGCATCCTCCGCGGCCCCGCGGGAGTTTGTCCATGGCCGTCCGCATGGAACTGGCGCGCATCCTCATCTGTGAACTCCAGGACCTGCAGGTCATCGAGCTCAAGGAAGTCGACGGCGAGCGGAAGTTCCCCATCCTGATCGGGCTGGCGGAGGCCGAGGCGATCAAGCGGCGTCTGCAGGGCCAGCCCATGAAACGCCCGCTGACGCACGACCTGCTCGCGAACCTGATCGAGGCGTTCGGCGGGCAGCTCGAGTCCATCGTGATCAACGACCTGTCGGAGCACACGTTCTTCGCCAAACTGCGGGTGAACAAGGCGGACGGGACGCTGATCGAGATCGATTCGAGGCCGAGCGACGCGATCGCGCTGGGCATCGCGGGGGGGGTGCCGATTTACGTGGAAGAGCACGTCCTGGCGGGGGCGCAGGGCGATGCGTGAGGGCGGGGGGGCGCTCGGGAGTCCGGGGGCGGGGAACACGTGCCCCGACGGCGGGCCTCCATACGCACCCCTAACCGGTTGGCTGGGAGGTTGAGCCCAGATGACTCGGGCAGTTGACTCGGGCAGTTGACTCGGGCAGTTGCCTTGGGCAGTTGCCTTGGGCGGGATGGCGGGCTATCCTCTCGACCCCCTTTTTCCCCGGTTTGTCGGCGGCGCTGGGCAAGCGCTCGACGCTCCGGGGAGTGTCCCTTCTTCGGAGTCTCGTCGTCATGTCGAACGTGTGCCATTTCACCGGGAAGAAGCCCGCCTTCGGGAACAGCGTGGTCCGCTCGGGCGCCGCGGTCAAGTCGGGCGGGTTCGGCCTGAAGACCTCGGGCATCTCGCGGCGCCGGTTCAACCCGAACATCAAGGTGGTGACGGCGCTCATCGACGGGGTGCCGCAGCGGGTGCGGGTCTCGACCAAGGCCATCCGCTCGGGTCTGGTGGTCAAGCCGCTGAAGCGGAAGTACGGGTACACGGCCAAGCAGAAGGCCGCGGGGCATTGACGCGGAAGGCTTCGAGGCAAGCGGCGTCGAGGCACCAAGGGGACTGACGGAGCCCACGGGTTGGACCCTGTGGGCTTTTCGTTTTGGTGCGGCGCGATCAGTCGGCGAGGCCCAGCGCGGTTTCGATGATCTCGACGCAGGCTTTCTCGGCGTCACCCGCGTTGGAGACGGCGACAGCGCCGAGGCGTCGCTCGGGGATGATGACCATGAGGGCGAAGAAGGTGCCGGCGCTGCCGTTGTGCCAGTGGCGGGTCTGCTTCCGCACGGTGTTGACGGCCCATCCGGCGGCGTAGCCGTCGACGGGTTCGTGGAGTTCGGCGACGGTGGCGGGCTTGAGGATGAGGGGGCGGTCGCGGGTGCCGGGGGGCGAGGCCTTTTCGTGTTCGAGGAGGGCGTCGAGGTGGGCGCGGGCGAAGGCGGCGAGTTCTTCGATGGTGCAGTGGATGTCGCCGGCGGGGGCCAGGACCGGCTCGAGTTTGTACTTCGGGTCAAACTCCTGGGGTCTGGCGCCGAGGATGCCGGGGAGGTGGCCGCGGGGCTCGTCGCGGCGCGTGGGTGTTGCGGGCCATCCCAGGCCGGCGTGGGTGATGGCGAGCCTGGCGAAGACGTGGTCCTGGAGCAGGGCGTCGTAGGGCCTGCCCGCGGCGCGCTCCGCGATGGCGGCGGCGACGGCGTAGCCGGCGTTGGAGTAGAACTGCTTGGTGTCGGGCGGGAGGACCGGGCCCAGGGCCAGGAGTTTCTCGACGAAGGCGGCGCGCTGGTCGCGGACCGTGTCGCCCGGGAGGCCCTTGAGCAGGTCGAAGTCCGGGGAGTTGCCGGCGGTGAACTGCGGCAGGCCGGCGCGGTGGCGGAGGAGTTGGCGGAGGGTGACCTTCTTGAGGTCGTGGTGCATGTGGACGGCGGCTTCGGGGAGGGCGTCTGCCAGGGTGGTGTCCCAGGCGAGTTGGCCCTGATCGACGAGCGCGCCGAGGACGGTGGAGGTGAAGGCCTTGGTGCACGAGCCGATGTGCCAGCGGTCGGCGGTGGTGACGCTCGCCGGGTCGCCGCGGGCGCGGAGCCCGGAGGCGGCGCGGGCGATGACGCGCTCGCGGTCGAACAGGGCGACGGCGACGGCGGGGACCTTGTGCTTGACCAGCAGCGGGGTGAGGGCGCCCTTGAGCTGGGCGTCGAGGGAGGCGTCGAGGGTTGGGGACCGGCTGGGCGCGGGGGGAGCGGGGGAGAGAGGGTTGGTGGTCGAAGGATCGGGCACGGCGGCCTGGGCGAGGGCGTGGGCGGCGAGAGCCAGGGCCGTGAGGGTGGCGCGGAGGATCATGCGTGATGATATGAAAGAGGGCGACGCGGGTTGCCGCGTCGCCCTCGGGGGATTCCGGGTGTGATCGATGAGGAGATCGGGGGTCACTCGCGGCGGATGCTGCTCTCGGTGGCGCTGATGACTTCGAGGCCCATCTGGGCGTTGGACATTTCCATGGTCTGGACGGACTTGAGTTCGACGAGCAGGCCGTCGGCGATGTTCCAGCGCATCTCGCCCTTGGTGCCGGAGTTCTTGAGTTCCATGCCGGGGGGGAGCTGGCCTTCCTTGAAGGCGATGGTGCTGTTGATGGCGACGGTGGCGATGCTGTCGCTGACGTTGGCGAGGGTCATTGTGGTTTTGGATTCGAGGGGCGCGCCGGTGCGGCCGCCGACGTTGTCGGTGCGTTGCCAGGACTCGCCGACGGCGGTGAGGGAGTCGCCGGGCTTGATCTGGAAGAGCGGTGCGAACTTGGCCTTCAGGGCGTCGCCGGAATCGGTGGAGAGGATGGTCTCCGGGGGCTTGACGGCGGTGATGTCGCCGTTGAGCGCGACGGTGAAGGTGTAGGGCTGGCCGATCATCTGGCGGAACTGGAGGGCGAGGGGGTTGCCGCCGTCCTTCTCGGCGGGCTGCTCGGAGTCGAAGGCGACGGGGTCGCCTCCCATGGGCGGGGTCATGGAGGCCTTGACGCGGGTGATGGTGAGTTCGACGGTGGCGGAGGTCTCGTCGGTGGCGGTGACCTTGCGGGTGAGGTGGAGGGTCTGGTTCTGCTGGGCGGTGCGGGTGCTCTCGGCCTGCTTGATGTTGCCGCTGGTCTTCTCTTCGAAGACCCACTTGGTCTCGCTGTCCTTGGCGAACTTGGGCTTGAGGTCGTGCTTCGGCGCGTCGGCGGGCGCGTCGGCGGCGAAGGCGGCGGTGGCGAGCGTGAGGGCGGTCAGAGCGGCGAAGCGGAGACTGCGTTTCATGGTGGGGTTCCGGTGGGGTGGGGGGAAAGGAAGAGTGTAGGGGGGAGGGGGCTGAAACGGCGGCGTGGGGAAACGGTCACGTGCTCACCTGCTCACGTGCTCACGTGGTCGAGTGGTCGAGTGATCGAGTGCTTTGGTGGGCGGTCGCCGCCGACGGGAGGGGCGCGGGTTGCCGGCGGAGCGGGGGGGGCTGGTCGCTGGTTGCTGGTCGCTGGCCGCTTGGGGCGCGTGAGCACCCGGCGGCGTGGCCGATCCGCCACTTCGCTTCTTCGCCGCGTCCCTGCGTCGCCGCGTCGCCGCGTCGCTTCTCAGCCGTTTCTTTGGAAGTCGTAGATCGATCCGAGTTTCAGGATCGTCGTGAGTTCGTCCAGCGCGGCGCGGGACTCGGTCACGAGTGTGGGATCGGCCAGGTCGGCGACGAGCAGGTGCTCGCGGTAGTGGGCGTCGATCCAGCGTTCGAGCCGCGCGGCGAGGGCGTCGGTGAGCAGGACGCCCGGGTTGATGGCGGCGAGTTCGGGCTCGGTGAGGACCACGCGGAGGCGGAGACAGGCGGGGCCGCCGCCGTTGTTCATGCTCTGGCGGACGTCGACGTAGACGACCTGGGCGATGGGGCCGTCGGTTGCGACGAGTTCGTCGAGCCACGGGCGGACGGCGGGGTGGTGCTCGCACTCGGTGGGCGCGACGAGGATCATCCGGCCGTCCGGGCGCGTGGGGATCGAGAGCAGTTGCGAGTTGAAGAGGTAGGACCGGACGGCGTCGGCGACGCTGACGCGGGACGAGGGGACGCGGACATGGATGAAGCGGTCGGCGAGGTGGACGCGGCAGGCTTCGAGGAGGCGCGGCTCCTCGCCGGGGGCGAAGGCCTCTTCGTGGGAGAACAGGACGTTCGCGTTGGCGACGGCGATGACGTCGTTGTGGAAGACGCCCTGATCGATGGCGCGGGGGTTCTGGCGGATGAAGAGGGTGCGGGCGGGGTCGAGGGCGTGGCGCCGCGCGATGGCCTGGCACGATTCGAGGGTCTGTCGGGCGGGGAACCGGGTGGCGGCCCAGCCCGCCGGGTGGTCGGCGCCGTCGGTGGTCGCTTTCTCGATGCCGTGGCGGCCGTAGACGAGGGCTTCGAGTCCGGGGGCATCGTGCGCGGCGCAGAGGCGCATGAAGTTGGCGGCGCCCTCGTCGGCGAAGGCGGGGGTGGAGGGGAGCGGGTCGTGGACGACGAAGCGGCGCGGGTCGGGGAAGGCGGCGCGCAGAACGCGGGTCGTCGTCGGCGGTTCGAGGTGACGATGGAAGTGGGTGTTGAGGTTGGCGGGGGTGAAGTGGACGCGGGCGTCGGCGGTGTCGGCGCTGGGGCTGACGGTGGCGGCGTTGGCGCACCACATGCTGGAGGCCGAGCACACGGCGCTCAGCAGCGCGGGGGCCTCCCGGGCGGCGCGGCGGAGGACGGCGGCGCGAGCACGCGCTTCTCGCCCGCCCAGACCGGGT
>CAZDYM010000067.1:0-9887 GCA_964509325.1 uncultured Phycisphaeraceae bacterium | reverse complement strand
GCACCCCGAGCGTGGCCGCGCCGATCACCAGGGCCCTGGCCCGGCGGTGATCGTGGCGACGCCGTCGAGCCAGCAGCGACTCGACGGGCGCGCCCTCGGCGGGGCCCGTGTCGAGGCGTTGACCAGCCGAGGGGTCGGCGACACCGACGCCCGCGCGCTCGGACGCCGAATCCGCCGGAGCCGAACTGAACGCCGACTGCGGCGGTGAGGACGTGACCGGGAGCGCGTTCAGCGGCACGCCCACCGGCCGCACCGGCGCGAGGCCGAGGTGCTGACGGTCGGCACGGGGCGAGAGCACCACGCCGCAGTGGCGGCACAGATACTCGTCCTCGCGGGCGGGCTGGTGGCAGGCGTGGCACTCTCCCAGCAGGACGGCCACGCCGGGGGTGTTGGCGGCCATGCTCCAGAACTGGGCGGTCGTGGGCCCGCGGATGATCGTTTCGCGGGTCACCTTGCCGCGCCGGACCAGTTCCCGGAGTGTCTGGAACGAGCACCCGGGATGAAACGGCGACGCGGGGTTGCGAACCTGCCACGGGCCCATCGCGTTCTGGGTCGCCTGGCGCGATTCCATGTCGAGCAGCCCCTTGCACGCCGAGCACCGCGCCGTCACCGGTTGCACCAGGCCGCAATAGGGGCACAGCACGCGCGGTCCGACGGCGGGGCCGGGGTGCCCCGCGCCGACAGGGTGGAGCGGGGCGGCTTCGGGGGAGATGCGGTCGGGCTCGGGCATGGCGTTGAGAAGGTGAGTTTCGGCACCGCAGCGGGCGGGGTTGAGGGAGGGCCCGCCCGGCTTGACGCCGAACGCCGGTGCTCCTCCCATCTTGCGATGGACCCAGACGCGGGCGAAAGGTGGTCGGGCGCGGAACGCCGCTCTCTCCGCGCACGGTGCTGTCCTGGCGAGAGCGTAGCCGGGGGAGGCGCGCGCCCAGTGGAAGCAGATGAGAAGCGAAGCCATCGGAACCGGCGCCACGCACCAGCGGACCACGCTCCCCTCCGCCGCGTTGCATCGAAAGGGCTTGGAAGAGCGGCGTCCCTTGCTTTGACGCTTGGGCTGGCGGCGTGTTCCACCAACGCCCCTCGCGGGCGCGCGCCCGAAAGCGGGCTCGCCCTCGGGTCTGACCCTCTGCCGACACTCGCGCCCGAAACGCACGCGCCGCGCCTGTCAGACCAGGACCTGCGCGGGCTCCGCGCTTCGGATCGATACCTCGCGGGCTCGGCCTCTCGCCGGGAAGGGGAAAGTTCGGGTCCGAGGCCTGCGGCGATGATCGACGGCGCGGCCCTCGCGTGGGAGCAACTGCTCCCGGCGCTCGGTGAAGCGGCGGGCGGCGAGATCGTGGGAGAGATCGCGCTCGAGGCCGCCCTGGCCAAACGCCTCCGCGAGACTGGCATCCGTCTCACCCCGGAGATGATCGACCAGGAGCGCCGGCTCTTTGAAGAAGCCGCCGGCGCGGGCGGCGTGGGCGGGGAGACGGCCAGCGCGCTGCTGGAGCGGGTGCGACGCGAGCGCGGGCTGGGCCCCACGCGATTCGCCGCTTTGCTCCGCCGCAACGCCATGCTCCGCGCGCTGGTCCGAGGCCGCGTCGTCATCAACGAAGCGTCCATCCGCCAGGCGTACGACCTCACCCACGGCGAGCGGCTGCGGGCCCGGGTCATCGTCGTCCCCACGGCTCAGGAAGCAGGCGAGGCGGCCCGGCGCCTGAGCGCGGGCGAAGAGTTCTCGAAGGTCGCCGCGGAGATGTCCACCGACGCCTCGGCCCCGCGCGGGGGTGTGATCGATCCCGTCAACCCCTTCGACCCCGCGTACCCCTCGGCGGTCCGGGACACCCTGGCACGGATGACGCCGGGGCAGGTGAGCGAGCCCGTCGTCGTCGAGAGCGGTTTCGCGCTGCTCCGCCTGGACGGCAGGGATCGTCCTGGGACCGCGCCGAACTTTGAAGAAGCCCGCGCGGAGATGGAGGCCGTCTCACGCCGAAGGCAGGAGCGGCTGCTCATGGAGCAGCTGGCGCGAGAACTCTCCTCGTCGGCGGTCGTGCGCCCGCTGGACCCGGCGCTGATCTGGAGCCTGGAGCCCAGGTAGGCGACGCCCCGGCCGCTATCCTCGGACCATGATGACACCGGTGCCGATGCTCGCCGCGGCGGGGGTTCCTTCGCTTGTCTGGGTCACGCCGTTCGTGGCGCTGCTGCTGTGCGTGGCGCTGCTCCCGCTGTTCAGCGCGACGGCGCACTGGTGGCACTCGAACCGCAGCAAGCTCCTGGTCTCGCTGGTCTGCGCCGGCGTCGTGCTCGCGCACTACGGGACGCGCGGCTTCGGCGTGCATCTCCACGGGGACGTGACGCTGGCCGCGGCACGCCTGCTGGGCGTGACGGTGGAGGCCGATCCCTCCGGCAAGGGATACGCGACCGCCGCGGGGTTCCACGCGCTGGCCGGCGCGGCCCTCAACTCGGCGTGGGAGTACCTCCCGTTCATCGTCATGCTCTTCTCGCTGTACGCCATCGCGGGGGGGATCGTTTTGCGCGGGAGGCTCGGTGCCACCCCCGGCGCGCTCACGGCCCTCCTTGCGGTCGGGGGCGTGCTCGCCAGCCTGATCGGCACCACCGGGGCGTCGGTTCTGCTTATCCGACCATTGCTGAAGGCTCTGAGCGTCCGAAAGCACAAGGTCCACACCGTCGTGTTCTTCATCTTTGTGGTCTCCAACATCGGCGGCACGATGCTCCCCATCGGGGACCCCCCGCTGTTCGTGGGGTTCCTGCGCGGCGTGCCGTTCCTCTGGACGCTCTCGTTGTGGGGGCCGTGGGTCTTCATGATGGGCTCGGTGCTGGCGGTGTTCTTCGTGTGGGACAAGCTGCTGTGGAGGCGCGCCAAGCGCGCCGGGGAGGCGGGCCTCGGGGCCGACACCGTGGGCCCGCGGGAGGGCGTTTCGCTGGCCGGCCTCATCAACGCCGTGTGGCTGGTGCTGGTGGTCCTGTGCGTGGCCACGCTGGCGCCGGGTTCGGTGTTCCCGGGGACGTCGTGGACGGTCCCCCCGCTGCTGCGCGAGGGCGCGATGCTCGGCCTCGTGCTGGTGAGTTTCTTGACCACCGCCAAGGGACTGCGCGCCGAGAACTGCTTTGACTGGTTCCCGATCGCGGAAGTCGCCGCGCTGTTCCTGGGCATTTTCGTCGCGCTCCAGATCCCGCTGGAGATCCTCGCGGTCCGCGGCGGCGAACTCGGCCTCACCCACGCCTGGCAGTACTTCTGGGCCACCGGCACCCTCTCGGCGTTTCTCGACAACGCCCCCACCTACGCCGTGTTCTTCCAGACCGCCCTCTCCTCGCCCATGCCCGTCGCCGGCGCCGTGGAGACGGTCCGGCTGGCGAACGGGGACCACATCCGCGACGACCTGCTCGCCGCTGTCTCCATGGGCGCGGTCTTCATGGGCGCCTGCACCTACATCGGCAACGGGCCGAACTTCATGGTGAAGGCCATCGCCGAGGAGGGCGGCGTGAAGATGCCGGGCTTCTTCGGCTACATGGCCTACGCTGCGGCGGTGCTGGTGCCGTTGATGGTGGCGATGACGTTGTTGTTCCTGGTGTAAGCGGTCCCGCCGGCGCGTTCGAGCGGCCGCCGCCGCACCACGGCGAGGATCGCGTCCGTTGGATCGCCCCTGTTCATACGAGCGATGAGGGCGGCTCGGCCGCGCGTTGGCGGGGTTCATCTACGCGGGCCACTCGACCACGCCGTCCTTCAACCGCACGACACGGTCGGCCCGGGCCGCCACGCGTTCATCGTGGGTCACGATCACCATCGTCTGCTTCCGCTCGGCGCGCAGCCCCATCATCGCGTCCAGGATCGACGCGCCGGTGGCCGCGTCGAGGTTCCCGGTGGGCTCGTCGGCCAGGAGGAGCCTCGGCTGGTTGATGAGGGCCCGCGCGATGGCGACCCGCTGGCGCTCCCCGCCGGAGAGCTCCACCGACCGGTGGTTCAGCCGGTGCGACAGCCCGAAACGGTCCAGCAGTTCCGCCGCCCGGGCCCGCACGCCCGCGGCCTCGCGCGACCATGCCAGCCTCCCCACCCCCACCATCGCCGGCAGCATCGCGTTCTGGACCACGTTCAGCTCCGGCAGCAGGTGGTAGAACTGGAACACGAAGCCGACGGTCCGGTTGCGGTAGCGATCGAGCTCGGCGGCGGAGAACGTCCGCAGCGAGCGCCCGTCGAACGAAAGGGCGCCGGAGTCGCCGCGGTCGGGGCGGTCCAGCCCGCCCAGCAGGTGCAGCAGCGTGCTCTTGCCCGAGCCCGACGCCCCCAGGATGGCGACGCACTCGCCCTCGTCCACGCTGATCGAAGCCCCGCGCAACACCGGCACGTCGACACGCCCGAGTCGGTACGTCTTGCGGAGGGCGGATGCTTCGAGAATGGGCATGGGGAGGGGAATAGGGAGTCTGGGGTGGGGGTTGGCGGTCGGCTGCGAGCGTGAGCGGTCCATCAAGGGCAAGACACCGAGATCGTCCGATGGTTCATCGGCTCGCGCGTGCCCCGGCGCCCCGCTACTCGAATCGCAGGGCCCGCACCGGGTCCATGGTCGCGGCCCGCAGCGCCGGGATGATCGCGCCCACGGCGCACGACAGGACGCCGCCGGCGAGCACGATCACCGCGTGAGAAGGGTCGACTCGGGCCGGGATGTCCGTGAAGTAGTACACGCTGGGGTCCCACACCACGATGCCGAGAGTCCTTCCCAGCCATTCGTGGATGGCGTTGATGTTCAGCACGATCGCGTACGCCAGAGCCCCGCCCAGCGCCGAGCCGACCACGCCGATGGCCAGCCCGTAGCGGATCCACAACCACGCGACGCCCGCGCGCGAAGCCCCGATGGCGCGGAGCACGCCGATATCGCGGGTCTTTTCGCTCACCATCGCCCAGAAGATGGCGATGACCAGGAACACCGCCGTCAGGCTGATGAACGAGAACAGCACCAGCACCACCGCCGTCTCCTTCTTCACCGCGGCGATGAACGTCTCCAGGCCGGGCTTCTTGTCCCACGTGAAGATGAGCACGCGGTCGGCCGGCGGCATGGCGGCGAAGCGTTCGTCGTCGGCCTCGGTGAAGCGCTCGTAGACCTCCCGCACACGGTCTCGGAGCGCCTCGGGCGTCACGCCCGGCTTCGCCTTGACGAGGATGTTGGTCGCCCGCGCCGGCTCAACGCCGAGCGTCCGGGGCGGGACCAGCCGCTCCCGACCGTCCGGGCCGATCTCCACCGCGCCGTTCCGACGCGAGCCTTCCACACGCCGACCCTCGTCCAGCTTGAGCATCCGCTGCAGCGTGCCGATCGGCACGATCACCCAGTTCGCGTCGGCGTCGTACAGCCCCGTGCGGAACTCGTTCAGCACCGGCAGGCGACGGTCCTCGGTGCTGATCGCCACCCCGCGCTGCGAGAGCGGCAGAACCGTCAGTGTCACCTGCTGATCGGGCATGAACATCCCCGGCGTGGGCAGGATCACACCCTCGGGCGTGCGCCGGTTGTACCGCGCCACCTCGACGCCGAGTATGATGCCCGGAAGATCGACGCCCGTCCTCGGGTCACGCTCGGACATCCGCTGGGCGTCGATCTCGAACCCCTCGGGCAGGGTGAGCCGCGGGTCGATCTGCTCGACGTCCTTCTTGAGGGGCCGGTCCAGCCGCTTCCAATAAATCCGCTCGTGGTAGCCGGTCACGCGCTGGTAGCCCTCGGGCTCGATCCCGAACACCTGCACCGTCCGCGACTCCCCGGTGGGCAGCCCCAGCAGCCCCAGCGCCTCGATCGTCGGCGTCGCCGCCTCCACCGTCGGGTCCCGCTCGATCTCCTTCACCAGTTCGGCGTAGTACGGGATGCCCACCACCGGCCATGCGATCGCCACGTCGCCGATGAACGTCCGCCCCGAGGCCAGCAGCATCGACAGGAATCCCCCCATCACGCTCCACACCGTCAGCACCATCGCCGTGCACAGCATCACCGCCAGCGACGCCAAGAGCGGCATCACCTTGCTCACGAGGTACCGGCGGGTGAGCAGAGACTGGTACACGGGCGCATCCTACGGCTGGTTCCAACCGGGCGGCGCGGGGCCGCCGCCGCCGCCGCGACGGGGGGCGTGCCCGCGTCCCCCTACCATCACCCGTGACACGCCCCGCACACAACCCATGCCTGAGCGTCCCGCTGACCATCGGGCCGGTGCGGCTGGCCACCAACCTGCTGCTCGCCCCGATCGCCAACTACTGCGACCTGGCCTTCCGCATCGTTTGCCGCGAGCAGGGCGGCGTCGGCCTCGCCTGCACCGACCTGCTGAGCCCGCACGGGCTGCTCCGCGGCACCGCCCAGTCGCTCGACCTCGCCCGCACCAACGACGCCGACAAACCCGTCGGCATGCAACTCTACGGCGCCGAGACGGGCATCATGTGCGACGGCGCCCTCTGGGCCGTGGACCACGGCGCCACCGTCATCGACATCAATATGGGCTGCCCGGTCGATAAGGTGACGAAGAAGAACGGCGGGTCGATGCTGCTGTGCCGCCCGGACAACACCGTCAAAATGGCCGAGGCCATCGTGCGGACGGTCGAGCGGGCCACCGCCGGACGAGTGCCCGTGACGGCGAAGATGCGCCTGGGATGGGACTCGAAGTCGATCGTGGCCCCCGCGCTGGCCCGAGAACTCGAAAAAGTCGGCATCGCCGCCGTCACCGTCCACGGGCGCACCACCGAGCAGAGGTTCACCGGCACCGCCGACTGGTCGGGCATCGCCAGAGTCGTCGAGTCGGTCGAACGCATCCCCGTGATCGGCAACGGCGACGTGACGACGCCGGAGCACGTGGTCGCGATCATGGAGCAAACCCGCTGCGCCGGGGTGATGATCGGGCGCGGGGCGCTGAGTGCGCCCTGGATCTTCAGGCAAGGGTGGACGGCGCAGCGGCGATCCGCCGGCGGCGCGGGTACGGCTCCACAGGTGACGACGGGCGAACGGCGCCCGGAACTGAGCGGCGGCGAAACCGGGCTCGAGCCCGCGTCGCGGCGCGGATCGACCCCGCCTCATCCACGCTCCGGGGCCTGCTTTCCCGACGATCTTTCCGAGCCTTCCGAAACTCACAAGATCGCCATCATCCGCCGCTACCTTGACCTGATGGTCGAATACCGCGGCGAGCATTACGCGATGAACCACATCCGCCGCCGGATCACCTGGTTCGCCAAGCGGCTGCCGCCCTGCAAGCCGTTCAAGGAGACGGTGCGCGAGGCGCCCGACGCCGCGGCGGTCCACCGCGCGTGCGATGAATACCTCGCGGGCGGGCTCCGCTCGCGCGGGTGGGATTCCGACGGAACGCCCGCCCAGGCGGACGCCCGCGGTCCGCTCCGGGCCCAGCCCGTCGGGGCTTGAACGCGCCGCCGCACGAGATGAAGGGCCCACGGGCCGATCCCGCGAGCCCCGGATGCGATCAGCGCCACCCCGCGGCGTCAGGTGCCGGGGCGCATCAACTTCTTGAGCACCGGCGTGAGCAGGAGGATCACCAGCCCGGCGCCGACCGAGGTGACGACGAACAGGAAGAAGAAATCGGCCTGCCCGCCGAAACTCCAGGGGAGCTTCATCTTGCCCGACTCGATATCTTCGACGAACGAGGCGACGAGGCCGCCGCCGAGGTTCGCGATGAACGACGAGATGAACCAGATGCCCATGAGCAGCGAGACGAACCTCGCCGGCGCGGCCTTGGTGACATAGGACAGCCCGGTGGGCGAGAGGCACAGCTCGCCGACGGTGTGCCAGAAGTACGTCATGAACACGAGCCACATGCCGGCCTTCACGCTGCCGCCCACCGCGATCCTGCCCGCCCACACCATGAACAGGTACCCCAGGCCCAGGAAGATCAGCCCCAGCGCGATCTTCGCGGGCTGGCTCGGGTCGCGGCCCTTGCGGCCCAGAGCCGTCCAGATGGCGGCGAAGAGCGGGGCAAGGATGAAGATCAGGCCCGCGTTGACGCTCTGGAACCACGTCGCGGGCACCTCGAAGCCGCCCAGCATCCGGTCGGTGTTCGCTTCGGTGAACACGTTGATCGACGAACCCGCCTGCTCGAAGGCGATCCAGAAGAACGCGTTGAAGAACATGAAGATGAAGATCGTCAGCACGGGCCCGCGGTCCTCGGGTCGGTTGCTCGCCACGAACCACCCCACCCATGTGAGCACCACGAACAGCCCGCCGACGACCAGGCCGATGGTGAGCGGGCGGTTCTGCCGGATCTGGTCCAGCAGCCCCTGCAACGCCGCCATCGTCCCGACGTGGTACAGCAGGGCGAAGCCCGCCGACACCGCCAGCGCCGCCGCCAGACAGACCATCGAGACCCCGTTCGCCCCCGCGCGGGGCGCTTCGCCGATCCCCTTCAGGTACACCGGCTTGAACACCAGGTACAGCAGCAGGCCCAGGATCATGCCCACCGCGGCGGAGCCGAAGCCCCAGTGCCAGCCCACGGTTTCGCCGAGGGTGCCGCACACGAACGCGCACAGGAACGCGCCGAGATTGATCCCCATGTAGAAGATCGTGAACGCCCCGTCGCGGCGCGGATCGCCCTGCTTGTAGAGCTGCCCGACCATCACGCTCACGGTCGGCTTGAAGTGCCCCGTGCCCAGCACGATCACCGCCAGGCCCATGATGAACAGGCTCAGGCCCTCCTTGTTCATGGCCATCGCGCCGAAGCCCGAGATGCCCAGGATGACGTGCCCGATCGAGATGAGCAGCCCGCCCACCAGCATCGACCGGTGCGTCCCGATCAGTTTGTCCGCGATGATGCCCCCCAGGATCGGGAACAGGTACGCCAGCCCGGTGTACCAGCCGTAGAGCACCGACGCGTCGGAGCGGAGCCAGTTGCGTCCGCTGTCGTGGGTGTTGGCCTCGATGACGAGTTCAAAGGGCTTCTCGCCGTCCTTGAGCTCCCGGTCGGGCTTGATGGTCACCGCCACCGTGCCGACGTTGTTGTTCAGTCGGAAGTACGTGCGTGCTTCCGGGGTGTCTCGTCTGATCCTGATCTCGGCCTTCACCGGCTGATCGGTGGGGTTCGACAGCCGGATGCGGTGCTCCTGCCCGCTGAACCGGCCCTTCGCCCCCGCGTCACCCTGGGTGATGAGGGGCGCGTCGAAGGGCTCTTCCTTCACCGGCACCCACGCCGTCTCGCCGGGCTTCTCCGGGTTGCCGACCGCTTCGAGGCGGGTGATCGTGAGCCGTGCGCCTCCGGACTTCTCGTCCTTGACCGACGGGGCCGTCTGGTTGCCGCCCACCAGCACCGCGAGCGTCCGAGTTTGCACGCCGTCCGGCACCGGGTCCGCCGGCGCAGCGGTCCCGGCGGCCGGCTCGGGCGGCTTCTCGCGCACCTCAAGCGTGTTGGTGTACACCCCCGGCGAGAGTTGGTGCACCGCGATCACACTGATCAAGTACAGCACCAGCAGCGCCCGCATGCCGTAGTACGAGAACCGCTCCCACATCTCCACCAGGAACAAGAGGAACAGCCCCTTGGGATGCCCCAGGAACTGCCCGCCCCGAAGCTCGTCGGTCGCCGGGGCGTCGTACGGGGGCTCGATGTTCGGGGGCGGGTGGATGGCCATCGCGGTGTTGCTCCTGGTGAACGGTGAGCCCAAGGCCCAACGCCCGACTACGCGCGCTCAGACGCTCACGCAGTTCGACGGTTCGGGGCTCGATGGGGAGTGTAACGAACCGCTCACACAGCGCCCAAGTCCCCCCGCGCTTCACGAGCGCGACCAGTTCATTCAGGCCGGCATCGGCCCGCTGCTCAAGCCCCACCGACGCCGCCGACTCAGATCGGCAGGTCATCCTCCGCCATCTCCGACAGATGATCCGGCCCCCCGCCGTCACGGAATCCCGGTTCCGGTCCGGACTTTTTGCCCG
>CAZDYM010000066.1:0-9920 GCA_964509325.1 uncultured Phycisphaeraceae bacterium | reverse complement strand
GCGCTGGGCGTCGGTCAACGTCGGCGCCGACGATCGCTCCCCCCCACCGCCCGCGCCCGCCCGCGGCACGCCGCGGACCGCGTACAGCACGCTCGTCTTGAGGCCGCTGAACGAGAAATCCAGTGAATCGGCGCCCAGACGGCTGACGGGGAAGTCGTGCGCGCGGTCGTTGCCTCCGGCCGCGAGCCGGTCGACCATCGGGCCGCCCGGGTGGCCCAGCCCCAGGATCGCGGCGCACTTGTCGTAGGCCTCCCCGACGGCGTCATCGATGGTGGCGCCCAGGCGCGTGACGCGGAGGGGGGACTCGCAGCGGAACAGCGCGGTGTGCCCGCCGGAGATCACCAGCCCCAACGCGGGGTACAGCGCGTCGGGCGAGGGCGGCTCACCGGTCGAACCGTCGCGCAGCAGCACCGCGTACAGGTGCGCCCGCACATGGTCCACCCCGACGATCGGGATGCCCAAAGACCACGCCAGCGCCTTCGCCGCCGAGACGCCGACCACCAGCGCGCCGATCAGCCCGGGGCGGTTGCCCACCGCCACGGCGTCGATGTCACGCAGCGTGACCCCCGCCCGGGCGACCGCGCGGCGCACCACCGGCGTGATCCGCTCCACGTGCGCGCGGCTGGCGATCTCGGGCACCACCCCGCCGTACTCCGCGTGCAGGTCGTGCTGCGACGCGACGACGTTCGACAGCACGTCCACGCCGTCACGCACCACGCTGGCGGCGGTCTCATCGCAGGAGGATTCGATGCCGAGGACGAGCATGCCCCGCACCCTAGCAGGATCGGTGGTCCGGGCTCCCGGCCTGCCTTCACCGCGTCACGGCGGGCTGGAGCCCTGCCCCACCGGCACTTCCTTCACCCGCTCCGGCACGCCGAGGCCGTGGGCGTAGACCAGTTTCCCGCCGGCGTGGGCCGTCAGGCTCACCCACGCCACCCCCGCGAACGAACCCAGCAGCGCCATCGCGATCAGACCCCATCGCGTCGTCGATCGCTTGATCGGCACCGTCAGCACGCCCAGGAATACCCCGGGGATGAGCGGCCAGACCCAGCCGTTCTCGCCGAGTTCCTCGTGCTCGTGGACCGCCGCCCCCTCCGCGGCGGAGATGGGCGCGTACCGGGCGCTGAGCGAGAACTCCGCGGCCTCGCCGGACCGCTCGGCCATGAACGCGCTCGCGCACGCCAGGACGGACGCCCCGAGCGCGAGGAAGATCAGCGTCCTGTTCTTCCCTTTCGTGAACGCCACCAGCAGCACCAGCAGAGGCAGCAGCGCGCACAGAACGATGGGCCAGTGCACGATCATCGCGTGCCGGGCGTGGGGGTCGTTGAACAGCGCGGTCGGGCTCATGCAAGATGCTCCGTGTGGCTTCGGGCCGGCGACGGTGCGGGGATCGACGCCCGCGCCGCGCGCACCTCTTCAAGCCGCTCCTTCATCAACTTCTCCGCCCCGAGCCCTTCCGGCTCGTAGTACCTCTTCGGAACCCCGAGGTAATCCTGAGCGGTCACTCCGCCGATGCTCGTCCTGGTCTCGGAGTCGTGCGAGTACGCGTACCCGTACGCGTCCCGCGGCGTGCCCACCGATTCCACCTTGTGCCCATCCCGCAGGAACCGCGGGACCGGGATCGTCCGCCCCTCGCGCACGTCGGCGAGCGCGGCGTCGATGGCCTTGTAACTCGCGTTGCTCTTGGGCGCCAGCGCCAGATAGATCGCGCACTGCGAGAGCGTGATGCGGCACTCCGGCATGCCCAGCCGTTCGCAAAGGCTCCACGCCGCCTCGGCGACCATGATCGCGCGCGGGTCGGCGTTGCCGATGTCCTCGCTCGCCAGAATCGCCAGCCTCCGCGCGATGTAGCGGGGGTCCTCGCCCGCCTCGAGCATCTTCGCGATCCAGTACACCGCGGCGTCCGGGTCGCCGCCGCGCACGCTCTTGATCATCGCGCTGATGGTGTCAAAGTGCTCGTCCCCGTCGCCCGAGTACACGAGTGCTTTGCGTTGGATGGACTGCTCCGCCGCCGACAGGTCGATGAGGATGCGCGGCGCCTCGGACGTGCCGCGAAGCGGCCCCCCGTTCAGCGCCGCGTCCGCGCCGGAGGAGGGGCCCGAAGCCGGGTCCGTGGCACTCAGCACCGCCACCTCGAGCGCGGTGAGCGCCCGCCGCGCGTCGCCCTCGCTGAGTTTCGCCCAGTGCGCGATCGCCTCATCGGTCACCGTCAGCGCCAGCCCGCCGTAGCCGCGATCCTTGTCCTCGAGCGCCCGGCGCACGACCCGCTCGATGTCCGCCTCGCTCAACGGCTCCAGCCGGAACACCGTGCTCCGGCTCACCAGCGCGCTGTTGACGGCGAACATCGGGTTCTCCGTCGTCGCCCCGATCAGCGTCACCCGCCCACGCTCGACGTCCTCCAGCAGCACGTCCTGCTGGCTCTTGCTGAAGCGGTGGATCTCGTCCAGAAAGAGAATGGTCCGGTCTCGACCGCCCGAGTTCTCCAGCCTTCGGACGGCGTCCTCCACCACCTCGCGGACCCGCTTCACGCTCACGTTGGCCGCGTTCTCGCGCACGATGCGGCGCTTCAGGTGCCCCGCGATCACCTCCGCCAGCGTCGTCTTCCCCGTGCCGGGAGGCCCGTGCAGGATGATCGACGTCAGCGCCCCCGCCTCCAGCATCCGACGAAGCAACGGCCGACTCCCCCCTACGGTGCCCCCGTGCCGCGGCGCCGCCGTGCCTTCCCCGAGGATGTGCCGCTGCCCGGCGATCTCATCCAGCGTCCGCGGGCGCATCCGCACCGCCAGCGGCTCGACCGCCTTGAGGCCCGCCGCGCGTTGCCCGGACCACAGATCGCTCATGAAGCCATCGTAGGTGCCGGCCGCACGCTACCATCATCGTTCACCCCCGAGACGAGCCCCAAGGACCCCGGAGAGACGATGACCACCGCCCCCTCAGTCCCCGCACGCCCCCGCAAGTTCATCAAGGAGATCGCCCCCAACGAGCGCTTCGAGGGTGTGTTCTGCATCGCCAACGCGCAGCTCGCCGTGACCAAGAACGGCGACCCGTACCTCGCCTGCCTTCTGTCCGACCGGACCGGCCAGACCCCCGCGCGCCGCTGGAACATGCCGCCCGAGGTCTTCAAGGGCCTGCCCAACGAGGGCTTCGTCTGGGCCGAGGGGCGGACGCAGCCGTTCAAGGGCGAGATCCAGTTCATCATCGACAACATCGAGAAGGTCGAGCCCACGCCCGACATGCTGCGGGACCTCATCCCCAGCAGCGCCCGCGACCCGGAGGAGATGTTCGCCGAACTCAGGGCTCTCCTGGGCACCCTCAGGCACCCAGCCATGAAAGCCCTCGTCGACGCCTACCTCGCCGACGACATGCTGATGGCCCACTTCAAGCAGGCCCCCGCGGCGAAGGTCCTCCACCACGCCTTCCTCGGCGGTCTGCTCGAACATACCCTGGGCCTGCTCAAACTCGCCGACGTCGTCTGCCCGCTGTACCCGAAGATCAACCGCGACATCGTCATGGTCGGCCTGTTCCTGCACGACCTGGGCAAGACCCGCGAGCTCAACTGGGAAGGCGTCTTCACCTACACCGACCGCGGCGAACTGGTCGGGCACATCGTCGAAGGCGCCATCATGCTCCACGACAAGGTGGAGACGCTGCGACGCAACCAGGGCGTGCGGTTCCCAAAGCACGCCGTCACCGTGCTGCAGCACATCATCCTCAGCCACCACGGCGAACCCGAGTTCGGCGCGGCGAAGGTGCCGAGCACGCCCGAGGCCTTGCTTGTCTCGATGCTCGACAACCTCGACGCCAAAACCACCATCGCCCTCGCGGCCGCGCGGCCCGACCGCCCCGCCGGCATGGACCTCGGGGGCAACTTCACCGAGAAACAGTGGGCGCTGGAGACCAAGCTGTTCAAGCCCGACCCGCTGGGGTAGCCCCATCAGGCACGAATCAACTCGGGCAACTCCCCCACTATCATGCGGGCCCGAGGCCCCGGTCTTCTCAAAGCCACCCTCCCGCCCACCCATGCCCACCATCACCATCAACGGCAAGCCCCTCGACTTCAAGCCCGGACAGATGATCCTGGACGTCGCCAACGCCCACGGCGTCGCCATCCCCCAGTACTGCTACCACCCGGGCCTCTCGATCGTTGCCTCCTGCCGAATCTGCCTCGCCGAGGTGTGGGCCCCCAACCCGCGAAACAACAACAAGCTTGAGTCGATGGGCAAACTGTTGCCCACCTGCCAGACCGCCTGCGCCGAGGGCATGGTCGTCTACACCGATTCGCCCAGGGCCATCCAAAACCAGAAGGCGGTGATGGAGTACCTGCTCATCAACCACCCGCTGGACTGCCCCGTCTGCGACCAGGCCGGCGAGTGCTTCCTGCAGGACTACTCCTACGAGTACGGCCGCGGCGTCTCTCGCTTCGAGGAAACCAAGATCAAGCAGCCCAAGAAGGACCTCGGGCCCCACGTCTACCTCTACTCCGACCGCTGCATCATGTGCACCCGCTGCGTCCGCTTCACCCGCGAAGTCACCGGCACCGCGGAACTCATGGTCGAGGGCCGCGGCAACGCCGAGCAGATCGACGTCTTCCCCGGCGTCCCCCTCGACAACGAACTCTCCGCCAACGTCATCGATCTCTGCCCCGTCGGCGCCCTGCTCGACAAGGACTTCCTCTTCACCCAACGCGTCTGGTTCCTCAAGTCCACCCCCGCCATCGACCCCGTCACCGCCAGCGGCGACAACATCACCATCGAGCACAACGAGGGCAGGATCTACCGCTTCAAGCCCCGCACCAACCACGACGTCAACAAGTGGTGGATCAGCGACGAGATCCGCTACGGCTGGAAGTTCGTCCACCGCGAGGACCGCCTCAAGGCCCCCACCCACGTCCGCTTCGGGCGAAGGGCCGAGTGCGATCACGCCCGCGCGTACGACGAAGCGCTCGACGCCATGAAAGCCGCCGCTTCTTCGGGCAAGCGCGTGGCCCTCATGGTCTCCCCCATGCTCGCCTGCGAAGAGGCCTACCTCCTCGCCCGCGCCGCGCGAGCGATCGACCCCGACGCCGTCCTCGCCGTCGGCCCCGTCCCCCGCAGCGGCGCCGACAAGACCTTCCCCGGCGGCTACACCGTCTACGCCGAGAAGGCCCCCAACGCCCGCGGCGTGCGCCGTGTCCTCCAGGCCATGTCCGCCGGCAAACCCGTTCTCTCGTTCGACGAACTCGTGGCCCGGATCCAGAAGGGCCCGTCCGGTGATCTCGGCGCGATCATCCTCACCGCGAACTACCCCAGCGACTGGGTGACGGCCGACTTCGCCGCCGCTCTCAAGGCGAACCCGGCCCTGTTCACCCTGCTGATCGACACGCTGCCCAGCGTGCTGAGCGAGAGCGCGAGCATCGTGCTGCCCGGCGCCACCTTCGCGGAGAAGGCCGGCACCTTCGAGAACGCCAAAGGCCGCCTGCAAGCCTTCGAGCAGGCGATCCCCGTCAGCGAGGGCGCGAAGACCGAGGGCCAGATCGCGCTCGACCTGCTCGCCCACGCGGCGGGTGTTTCAAGGCCCGAGCGGTACAACGCCGGCAACGCGCGCCGCGAGATGGCCGCCGAGTTCCCCGCCTTGGCCGTTTTCGAGACCCAGGTTCACTACCCCGCCGCCGAGCTCAAGCAGGAACCCGAGGTCGCGCTGGTCGACCTGTGATCAACGCCCTCGATGCCTCGATGCCCTGATGGCTTGATGCCCTCTTCCGCCCCCCGCCCCCAAACCCTCCCGAAGAATGCCCCGTCTCGTCCGACTCGAAGCCACCGCCTCCTTCAAGATCGACCCGGCCACCATCCCGCCGGGCAAGATGATCTCGGTCTGCGCCTGCGGCCTCAGCCGCACCTTCCCCCTCTGCGACGGCAGCCACAAGGCCGCCCGCGAGAAAGAGAAGCCCGGCGTCCTCAGCGTCTACGACAAGGACCGCCTCCACATCATCGAAGAACGCCCCGACGACGCGCCGTGAACGCCGACAGCGGCCGGCCAAAGGCGAGAAGCGCGAATCAGACCACGCGCGGGGGAACCCTCGGCGCCGCTGCCCCCGGCTTCACCTGTCCCCGCGCACTTTTCGCTCTTCACTGTTCGCTTTTCGCGTTTCGCATTCCGTCTCTGGCTTCGGGCGCGGCCTCACGCCGCCCGCGCCAGCTCCCCCGCCGCGGCGCGCTCGAACTCAACCGCGATCGCCTGGTGGTGGTAGTCGATGGGGAACACCCGACGCACCCGCGCCCGCATCAGCCCCTCGCTCGCGATCACCGCGCCCGCGTTCCACGCCACCGCCAACTCGACCTCATCCCCCGGCGCGAACGCCCGCGCCGAATCCACCTTCAGCAACGCCCCGCCGGGCGACACGTCGTGCGTCTGCCCCGGCGAGAAGAGCAAACTCCGACGATCACGCAGCTTGCACGGCCTCACCACGATGTCCCGAGGATGCCGACGGCGTTCGATCGAGTGGCTCGTCATGACGGTTCTCCAGGATCCCGGCCCGTTCCCGGCGCCGGTGTCTGATCCGTCGGTATCGGACATCCCGCTCCCGCCATGAGCCCATCGTCCGAAATTCAGCGCGGATTCCGCGCCCATCAAGCCGATCTTCTCTGACGCAACACCGGAACGTCCGCGATAACACGCCCGCCACCGCCCCGGTCGCCGGTGCCCCGACCCTGGTGCCTCCCCTGAACCTCTCCGTCCTCATCCCCACCCTCAACCGCCCGCGGCACCTCACCCGCTGCCTCGCGCGGCTCCGCGCCCAGACCCCGGACGCCGGCGCGTTCGAAGTCATCATCGTCCATGACGGCCCGGACCCCGACGGCGCCCACGCCGTCGCCGCCTTCGACCCGCGCGGGCGCTTCGACCTCGTCTCCCTCGAAGCCCCCCGCCTCGGCAACGCCCACGCCAAGAACCTCGCCCTCGAGCGCGCCCGCGGCGCCGTCACCGTCTTCCTCAACGACGACGTCCTCCCCGAGCCCGGCTTGCTCGAAGCCCACGCCCGCGCCCACGCGCAACGCGGCGCGAGCGCGCCCGCCCTGGTTGTGGGCCACTCGCCGTGGCTCATGCCGCCGGGCCCGACGACCTTCGACCGCCTGCTCGCGCGCACCTCGATGATCTTCTTCTACGACCGGATGCTGGACGAGTCCGGCGCGCCCACGCGCCCGCCCGAGCACGACTGGGGCTACCGCCACGCCTGGACGCTGAACCTCAGCGCGCCGACCGACGCCGCCCGCGCGACCGCCTTCGATGCCGCCCTGGCCAACTGCTGCTACGAGGACGTCGAGTTCGCCTGGCGATTCACCCGCGCCCACCGCGCCCCGGTTCTGTTCCGCCCCGCCGCCCGCGCCGACCACGACCACCCCTACACCCCGGGCGACTATCTCAGACGCGAGTCCCGGCTCGGCTACTCCGCGCTGGGCTTCGCGCTGGCCAACCCGGAATGTGCCCGCGAACTGTTCCGCCGGGACATCCACTCGCCCGAGTCTCTCGCCGACGCCGAAGCCCTGGTCCGAGCCGACGAACCCCGGGCCGAACCGTGGCGTACCTGGTTCGAATCCCTCGGCACCGAGCCGCCTCACCGCGCGCCCCTCGCCGAGATCTACACGCAGCACCTCCCCCTGAAGCGCCACGAGTTCCGCAGGGGGCTCCTCGCCGCCGCGCGCGGTGAGGTCATCCCCGGCTTGTTCCCGCACGCAACCCACGTCGCCGGCCAGGGGTTGCATCCGTCCCCGAGCGGCGTGTGACCGCGCGGGCACTCACCGGCGCCGCGCGCACAACCCCGGTCACTCCCCGCTTTTTCCCGAGGGTTCGCCCCACCACTGGCGGGAAACCGCCGACGCGCGCCGAACCCGCACCTACGATCCCCTCGGATGCCCCCTCCCGACGAAACCCCCGGCGCGACCGCGCCCAGCGTCACCCTCGACCGCTCGCGCCCCCAGCCCAAGGAGGCCGACGCCTCGCTCTATCTCCACCCGCAGACGCTCGCCCGCCTCGGCGGGATGGACCTCCGCGCCAAGATGATCGTGGAGGGCGTCATGAGCGGCCAGCACCGCTCCCCCTACAAGGGCTTCAGCGTCGAGTTCGCCCAGCACCGCCCGTACGTCAAGGGCGATGACCTGCGCCACCTGGATTGGAAGGTGTTCGGCCGCTCCGACAAGCTCTACCTCAAGCAGTACGAGCAGGAGACGAACCTCGACCTCGTCCTGCTCGTTGATTGCTCCGGCTCGATGAACTTCGGCAGCCGCCTGTACAGCGAGGCCTCGGGCACGGGGCAGAAAACCTCCATCGACGGGCGCACCAACTGGACCAAGTACGACCACGCCACCGCCACCGCCGCGGCGTTCGCGTACCTCGCGCTCAAGCAGGGCGACCGCGTCGGGCTGGGCCTCTTCGCCGACGCCCTCGTCGACGCGCTGGACCGCACCAACGCCATGACCCAGTGGCGACGCATCGTCGGGGTGCTCTCCCATCACCCCGTCGACCGACCCACCGACTTCGGGCACGTCATCGATCAGACGCTCGCCAAGCTCTCCAGCCGCTGCCTCATCGTCATCGTCAGCGACTTCTTCGAGGACCCGGCCCGCGTCCGCACCGCGCTGGCCCGCGTGCGCCACAAGCGCCACGACGTGATCCTCGTGCAGGTCGTCGACGACCTCGAACGCACCTTCGACTTCCAGGACGCCACGCCGCTGCAAGGGCTCGAGGGCGAGGGCCTCGTCAAACTCGACCCGCGTTCGATCCGCGCGGCGTACCTCGAGGCCTTCGGAGCCCACAACGAACAGGTGCGAAGAACCGCCCGCGGCTTCGGCTTCGACTTCCTCCAGGTCTGCACGCACGAGTGGCTCGGGCCGTCGATCAGCGCGTTCGTCGCGAAGCGCAACGCACTCCTGAAAAGGGCCAAGGCCGGATGAGCTTCCTGCACCCCATGCTCGCGGCGGCCGGCGCGGCGGCCATCGCCATCCCGATCATCATCCACCTGCTCTTCAGGCAGCGACGCAAGCCGCTGCCCTGGGCCGCCATGCGCTTCCTCCTGGAAGCGCTCCGCAAGCAGCGCCGACGCCTCCGTCTCGAAACCCTCGTCCTCCTCGCCGTCCGTTGCCTGCTGCTGGCTTGCCTCGGCGCGGCGATCGCGCGCCCGGTCCTCTCCGGCGCGGGACTGCTGGGCGGCGCGGGCACGGGCCGCGACGTCTACCTCCTGGTCGACAACTCCATCGCCTCCTCCCTCCGCGCCGACCCAGCCGCCGCGGCCTCCGACAAACCCGCCCTCACCCGTCACCTCGAATCCGCCCGGGCCCTCGCCGACACCCTCACCGCCGGAGACCGTCTCGGCCTCATCAACCTCGGCGGGCCCGCCGACCCCCTCGTGGTTCCCGCCTCGCCCGACACCCGCGCCGCCGCTTCGCTGCTCGAATCCGTCCAACCCACCGACAGCGCGACGGACCTCGCCGGCGCTCTCGAACGCGTCGCCGCCACCGTTCGCTCCCAGCGCGCCGCGCAGGCCTCCGGCGCCTCACGCCCGGTGACCATCTACCTCTTCAGCGATCTCTACTCCGGCTCGGCCGACCTCTCCCGCCCCCTGCCCGCCGCCTTCCAGGGCCTCACGGACATCAGCCTCGTCGCCTCCACCCCCGCCTCCGCCGCCGCGCCCAACGTCCAGATCGTCGCCCTCGAACCGCTCCGAGGCGTGGTCCTTTCGGGCGGCCCCTCATCGGGCGGCGCCGGCGTCACACCCGCGGGCGAGCCCGCCTCGCAGGTCCGCGTCACCCTCCGGCGCACCGGTTCGGCGGTCGCCTCCGCCTCGGTCTCCACCGTGCGCGTCTCGACCAGCACCAGCGGTCCGTCGTCCAGCACGACCGCTGGCTTGGGTTCGCGCGGCACGTGCACGGGCTTGGGCTCGGCTGCGATCG
>CAZDYM010000065.1:0-10043 GCA_964509325.1 uncultured Phycisphaeraceae bacterium | reverse complement strand
TGCGAGACGAGCCGGCGCGCCGCCCGCGCCGGCTCGCCGCGGCGCGGAACGCGCGGGTGGACGTGGTGATGAACACCGCGTCGGCGCTGTCGCGCCGAGGCGGGGAACTGGCGAGGGCGACCGAGGGCCGGCCCGCCGACCCCGCGGCGGCGCGGGCGATGTTCGACGAGGCGCTGCGACGCTACGAGGAAGCGATCGCGCAGAGCGGGCGGATGGTCGAGGAGTTCGAGCGGCTGTCGAGCGCGACGCCGCAGAGCGCCGAGCTGCGACGCGGGCTGTGGACGGCGCTGCACGCGCACGGATTCGCGACCATGTGCGTCGGGATGACCCACCGCCTGGGGGTCGGCGTTCTGGCCGACGCGGAGCAGTCCAAGGCGAACGGCGCGGCGTGGCACGGGCGCGCGCTGCCGATCTATGAGCGGATGCTCGCGGTGGCCGAGGGGCTCTCGAACGCGGATGAATCGGACCTCGACGCGCGGCGGACGCTGGCGATCAGCCTCACTCGCGTGGGCAACGAGCACCGCGACCTGGGCCGGCCCGACAAGGCCTTCGAGTACTTCGAGAAGTCGCTGGCGATCCGGCGCGAACTGCTGCGAACCGACCCTCTCACCCAGCACCGGCGCGACCTCGCGCTCGGGCTGTTCAAGTGCGGCGAAGCAGAGGTGCTCAGGGCTCGGGCCGCGACCGACGAGGCGGGCAAACGCGAGCGCGGGAGATCAGCGGAGGGGTTCTTCTCGGAGTCGCTTTCGATCTACAACGCGCTCGCGGACGAGGGGTATCTGGCAAAGGACGCGCGGGAGATCGCCACCGTGACGCGCGGGCTCGAGAACGCCCGCAAACTGCTGGCACCGGCGGATGGCGGGCCGGCGGCAGGGGAGCCTGAGAAGGGGAAAGGGTCGTGAGAAATCCATCAGTCGGCGCGGATTCGCATCCAAACATCCCCCGAAGCATGTTGACTTCGGGGTTGCATCTTGTACGGTAACCAGAGGGTTGAGCGTCGAACCGCCTGGGGCTGCCCGGGTCGGGCCGGTGCTCGTGAGAGGGATGATCTGAGAGAGGGACGGTGATCCATGGCGATGCGTGCGAAGTCGGGTCGCGTCAGCGCGAGGTCTGGGCGGGTGTGGTCGGTCGCTGCGGTGTTGTCGGCGTGCGGGTCGGCGGCGCTCCACGCGCCCGGCGCGGTGATCAACTCGCAGTGGATCAACCTCTCGCCGCTGCCCGGAGACACTTGGGGCGTCGCGGCGAACTGGAGCCCGGCCGTCGTGCCCGACAACGGGGTGGACACCTACAACGTGTTCATCGATCTGGACGGCTCGTACGCCGTGGTTCTCGACCAGGACCGGACGATCTCAAGTCTTTCGATGACCGCGGTGGGCGCGCGGCTGGAACTGTTCGACGGCTCGCTGAACACGCTCACCGTGCTGGGGAACTACACGCAGGGCCCGGATACCGACCTGTTCGGCGATTTCTCGGGGGCCTCGTCGTCTTCGACGATGATCGTGGGCGGGGACACCCTGATCCAGGGCGGGAGCGTGCAGAACCTGGGGCTGCTCCAGGCCGACGGGAACCTGCACTTCTTCGCCGCGAGCAAGCCCATCGGGATCGGTGACGCGAGCATCGTGCACAACGGGACGACGGCCGAGTGGTCGGGCGGGTCGGACCTCCAGCTCGACGGCGGCGCGTCGCTCACCTTCGGGGCGACCAGCGTGTTCACCATCAACGCGACGGGGAACATCACCCAGACCGTCGGCGGGGGCGGGGCGGCGTCGATCACCAACAACGGGCAGATCATCAAGGCGTCGGCGGGAACGGTCTCCATCGGCGACGCGGACATCGCTCTGACGAACGTGCTGGGCGCGACGGTCGACGTCCAGAACGGGACGCTCTCGACCGACGGGCAGTTCACCAACAACGGCACGCTGAAGGTGAGCAACAGCGCCTCGGAGTTCGCCGTCACGGGGGCGGGGCAGTTCACGAACTTCGCGGGCACCACGCTCAGCGGTGGGACGCTGGACCTCAAGGGCACGCTCCGGTTCAACGGGGCCGACGTGGTGAACCTCGCGTCGGCGGTCACACTGGACGGCGCGTCGGCGCGGATCGTCGACCAGTCGTCCCAGGACGCGCTGCGGAACACGACGGACGTCGACAGCGGCGGCAAACTGCTGCTCCGCAACGGCGCCGCGTTCACCGTCGGGGCGGGCGTGACACAGCTGGACGTCAACGCGGGCGGCGAGTTTGACGTGGGCGTCGGCTCGACGCTGACGGTGCCGGCGGGCAAGGTCTTCCAGGCCAACGCCGGGGCAACCTTCGCGAACATCGCCGCGACGACCACCGGCGGCGAGATCGTGGTGCGGGGGACGGTGAAGACGCCGACCGCTTCCATCGGGACCATCGGGTCGAAGATCACCATCGACGGCGCGTCGGCGGCGATCACGGACCTTTCGAACAACAACGCGCTGGCGAACGTGTCGACGGTGGGCGCGAACGGCGCTCTGACCGTCCTCAACCGATCAACGTTCGTCACCAACACCCCGATCTTCAACGTGAACGCCGGGGGCAGCATCACCGTCGGCCCGGGCGTCGACTTCCGCATCCCCAGCGGCACGCTCGGCAATCTCAGCAGCGCCACGCTGGACCTCGGACGGTTCACGCTGCGCGGGCGGATCAGCACCAACCTCCCGGCGCCGGGGTCGATCCCCGCGCTGACGCTGAACAACACCACGACGCTGGACGGGGTGGGCTCGTCGATCTTCGATATCAACTCCGGGTTCGACCTGTTCTCGCGCCTGAGCGTCATCGAGACGGGCGGCGACCTGTCGCTGCTCAACGGGAGGGCGCTGAGCCTCACGCAGCCGCTCACGGTGCGCGGCAGGCTGTTCATCGGGAACACTTCGGCCCCGAGGCCCGGACTCGGAGAAGACGGCTCGATCCGCGGGGCCGGCACGCAGGAGACGCTGTCGGTGGAGGGCGACGTGACGCAGGAGCGCGGTTTCACCGCGTTTGACTCCGGCGCGCTGGGCATCATCGGATCGGGCAACGCCTTCAAGGTGCTGGCGGGCGGCGTCGGCGGCACGGGCGCGGTCGTGGGCAACACCTGGCTGGGCGCGACCCCACCCCCGGTCTCGGGCGACACCGCCTTCATCGCGCCCGGCGCGGAGGGAGCGTGCAACTTCGGCGTCATCGACATCACCGGAGACCTGCGGCTGAGGCAAGGGTCGGGGCTGAAGTTCGACATCGGCACCGTGACCGGCGCCACCATCGCGGACCAGCTCAACGTGCTGGGGGTGACGACCATCGACCCCGGCGTGGTCCCGTTCATCGAGTTCCACATCTGCGACAGCTTCGTGCCGACGCTGGGGCAGGTGATCCCGATCGCGAACCTGAACATGGGTTCGGCGATCCAGGTCACGTTCTCGGGCCTGAGCAAGCCGAACGGGATCATGATCTCGCCGCTGTGGTCGAGCGGGGATCTGTCGGTGGTCGTGACCAGCGTGCCGGCGCCGGGCGCGGCGGTGCTGGTGCTCGCTGGTCTGGCTTCGGCGGCGCGTCGGCGGCGCTGAGTAAGCGGCTCCGGAAGGCGGCTCTTCCCGCGTCGAGGCGGCGCCGTGAGCCCTCGAAGCGCTCGGGAGGATCACCATCCCACCCGTGTTCCGGGCCGTGCCCGCGGCATTGAGCGAAGAACGCTCCTGCACTCATCCGAGCATCAAGGGCGCGCCAGCGCCCTGCGTTCGGGCGCCTCCGATCTCCGGGATGCCGCCGGCGACACGCGGTGTACCGGGCCCGGCCCGAGCGCGACGACCTGGTGATCACGATGATGGTCGACTCGATCCGGCAGGTGCCGGGACCGGCGGGGCCGGAAACAGCGCTGGAACAGCGGCGGACGGCGCCGACGCTGACCAGCCATGAGACGACCGCAGCGGCGCAGGGAGATGCCGGGTATGCCTCCGAAGGCCCTTTCCGCCGCGGACACCCGACGTTAGCGGGTCCTTGTGCTCCCGGGCTCGCTGTGAACGGGCCCTCACACCTGGGCTTCGCCCCCCCACTCCCGCTGCATGGTGAGGGCCAGGACGTTCCAGGAGACGAAGCCCCCTTCGGCGGGCCACAGGCCCCTGCCGGCGTCGTCGAAGCACTCGTGAAGGCTCCCGTGCTTCGCGAGCCCCTTGGTGCAGAGGTCGATGGTGCGGCGCGTGAGTTCCCTGGCGAGATCCGTGCGCCCCGCGCGGGCCAGTCCGGCGGCGAGGTAGTAGTTCGAGAGGATCCAGACGGGGCCCTGCCAGTTGCTGACGGCGCTCCGCTTCATCACCTTGAAGTCGAAGATCAGCGAGCGCGGGGCCTGGTTGAAGTAGACGCTGTCGGCGGGCAGGGTGCGGACGCCGTACGGGCCCCAGAAGGCGCTCTCGCGGGTCAGCAGCCTGATGAGCTTGGCGGCGCGACCGGCGTCGGGAACGCCCGCGTAGAGCGGCAGCAGGCTCACCCAGGTGCAGAGCGGGCTGATGGTGTTGCCGGCGTGGTCGCTGACGATCTCGCTGGCGAGTTGGGCGACGCCGTGCTTCCACGTCAGGGCGACATAGAAGCCCTCTCCCGCCGGGGTTTCCCACCACATGAGTTCGTTCATGAGGCGTTTGAGGCGGTCGGCCTTCTGCTGCCAGCGCGGGGCCTCGTGGTCCTTGCCCAGGAGGCGGGCGATCTCGACCATGGCCTCGTACTCGAGCACCATGAAGGCGTTGACGCCGGGGTCTTCGACGGTGTTGTCGGGGAGCGCCACGGTGAGCAGGTCGTTGTCGAAGCCGGTCTGGAGCGCGGAGTGGGCCTTGATGAGGCCGTGCATCCCGCCGTAGGTGGTCTCGAGATACTCCAGGAACCTGCCGACGCGCGGGTAGATGTCATGGCGGCGGAGCCAGTCGGCGGCGTGGCCCTGTCCCCCCGCTCCGCCGTGGGCGCGGGCGCAGCGCAGCGCGAACTGGGCGATCACCGGCTTGCTCGGCTCGTCCTCGTGGCTCTTGGTCACCAGCTCCACGCGGCGGACAAAGCCGTCGGAGCGGGCGTTGTCGAGGAGGTTCAGCAGAGCGCCCGAGCAGGGCTCGACGAACTCGGGGTAACGCAGCAGCTCGATGGCGGCCTCTGAAGCGTCGTGGTGAAACAGCCCCAGCGAATAGTCACCCGTGTTGAAGACGTCCAGGGGCCCGTGGTGGTGAGCGGCGGAGGCGGGCGTCTTTCGGGTGGCGTCGCGGGCCGGGTCGATGCTGGGCGAGACGTCGACGCCGCGGGCTCGCAGCAGGGCGGCCCCGCCCTCGCTGAGGGGCATGGGGGCGATCCACGGATGCTCGAAGCGCGCCACGGCCGGCCGGCAGCACTTGCGGCTTTCGGCGATCAGGAACTCACTCAGGGTTGGGAGGGGCATGGGGCAGGAGGGTATGGCGCGGGCGGTGCGAACGCCGGTCGGACCATCGAGCCTCTCGACCCGGCCCCGAGCTCTTTGCCGGTGCGGCTGTCGAGGCTGCCGCCGGTCAGGCGGCGGCCCGATCCGGCGCGGGCGGGGCGTCGGGCTCCCCCGAATCGGCGACCGGCTCCCCGGTCATGGTGAACCTCGGACGCGGTGCCGAGGCCCGCGCCCCCTCCGCGTGCTCGCCAACGGTGCGGGGCTGGGGGAGCGTCCGGAGATGTGGCGCGTCGGGCCGCGGGGGATCGAAGGAGACGCTGACGGCGCCGGTCTGGACCGCGTCGGATGCATCGCGCTTCGCCGAACCCAACTTGAACGCCGACACCGTCGCGAGGCCGAGCCACAGGAAGCCCCACAGCCCGAAGCTGAGGAAGAAGAACAGGATGGTGGCGATGCCGCGGTACTGTTCCGCGACGGCCTTGTTCTCGGCGGTCGTGTCCCGCATGAACGCGGCGCGCTCGTCCGCGGGCATGGCTTCCCAGCGGCGCTGGGCCTCGGCCACGACCACGGCGGGGTAGTTCTCGTCGTCGGCGAGGTCCGCCCACGCCGAGTCGTCGAGCGTCCCGCTCTCGGTCATTTCCGAGGCGACTTCGCTGCTGAGATAGTCGATGGCGTTCGCCTCGGTGACGGTGAGTTCTTCGCGCTCGAACCGGTCGATCTCAAGGCTTACCGCGCCCAGTTTGCCGCCCAGGATGCACACCACGGCAATGCCCGAGGCGAGCAGCCCGTAGCCTGTGCCGCCGGTGCCGCGCGTTCCGATCATCACGCCAAGCCCGCTGAGGAACCCGACGAGCCAAGCGATGATGCCGACTTCGTAGCCGGTGGTGAAGGAGATGAGCATCCAGACGACGGCGCCGATGCCGCCGCCGAGGAAGCCGCCCGCGAGGGCTTTCATCAGGTTGTTCATGCGGGGTCCCCTGGGAGTCGGAGGCTGGAACGTGTGAGCAGGGCGCACCATGCACGAGGCAAGGGGCTACGTCCGAGGCCGAGGCGCGTGCATGCGGGCATCGGGCGACCCCGCGTCGGTCTTGCCTCCAGCGCCGAATCCGAAGAACGACACCCGCGGCGTGATGCGTGCATCCGCGCCAGACAGAAGCGCTCGCTCGGCCTATGTCCGAGAAGCGAAGCGTCTCAAACCGAGGGAACAGGACCGCGGCGATGGGTCGGCAAGCCCGAGGAGATTCAGCACACGCTTTCGCCCCCTCGCGGACGCTCGGGGCTCACCCGTCGGGCTCAGAGATTCCCTGAGCGCGCTCACCTCGGCCAGATCTCACCTTCGACCAGTTCGACGGAGTTGCCAGCGGGGTCGGGGATGGAAATGCTGCGGGCGCCGGAGTCCCACGTGACCTCCTGTTCGATGCAGACGGCATGGCGCGCGAGGTGGTCGAGCCAGGCGTCGTGGCCACCCGATCGCACGCGGAAGGCGACGTGGCCCGAGCCAAAGGCGCCGGGGTGATCACCCGGGCCATGGCTGGGAACAGCCCGCCCCGGCTTGCGGCTCTCGTCGGGGTTGAAGATGAGCAGCACGCCGCCGTCGGGCAATCGGAACGCGTCGAGCAACACGCCGAACCCCATCCAGGACGTCGTCCTGACCATCACGATGAACCACACCTTCGTGGGCGATCGGCGCGTGCGGCTGTGGTACCAGGAAACCGGCTCGGGGATCACGCCCCCAGTCAACCGTCCTCAACCGCGTCGGCGCCTTCCCCGGCAACGGCGCGGGCAGCGGCGTCAACATCAACGGCACGTACGTCTTTGTGCTGGGCGCCACCAGCTTCCTCGCCGCCGTCCAACCGCTCGGCGGCACCGACACGCTTCGCTCCGGGGCCTACGCCCCCGTGACCAGCAACCTCGACGGCACGCACACCGTGGTCGAGTTCGCCGATGCGTTCCGCGGCACGCGCGGGCAGGGCACATGGCTCCTCATCGTCGAGGACGGGACCATCCAAGACGTTGGCGCGGTGACTTCGGCTCACATCGCGCTGCAGGCCCGACCCGCCGCCTGCCTCGCGGACCTGAACACCGACGGCGTCATCAACACCGCCGACCTCATCTCCTTTCTCGGCGGCTTCGGCGGCACGTGCCCGTGACGCGCGGCACCCCGATGCTCGATTGAGACGCAAACGGGTTCGGGTGCCGGGGTTCAGGGTTCAGCCGCTCGCTTCACGCGACACCGAAGCCCATACCCGATCACCCGAACACCGTTCCCGTCTCTTCACCGAGGCTCACTCGCGGCAGACGTAATAGTCGTTGATCATGTCGTGCCCGAGTTCGTTCACCTTCACATCACCAAACCCCGCTTCGCCCAGCATCTGGAGGGCTTTTTCGCGCCCCCACGCCGCGCCGAGTCCGGGCCCGCCGTTGGCGAGCGACACGCTCATGCAGTGCATCGTGCTGATGGTGTAGAGGAACGGGCCCATCGGATGATCGAGGTTGTCGGCGTGGGCGGTGCGGGCCTTGATGTCCTGCATCAGGAACACGCCGCCGGGCGCGAGGACGCGCCGGATGTTGGCGAGCACCGCGTCGGGCCTGGCCTGGTCGTGGATGGCGTCGAAGCCGGTGACCAGGTCGTACGCCCCCTCGGCGCCGAAGTCGGTGACGTCTCCCACGATGAGTTCCAGGTTGCGGACACCGGCGGCGCGCGCCTCGTCGCGCCCCATGGCGATGGCCTCGGCGGAGATGTCCACGCCGGTGAAGCGGCTGCGCGGGTACCGCCTGGCCAGGTGCAGCAGACACATGCCCTTGCCGCAGGCGATGTCGAGCACGCGGATGCCGCGCTCCAGCCTTTCGTGCAGGCCCTCCACCAGCGGGATGATCGCCGAGTCGAGCGCCAGAACCGCGGTCTGGCGGTTCTCATCGGCCATCACATCATGGAAGCGCTTCCCGTACGCCGCGTACGGCACGCCGCGACCGTGCGTGAAGGCGGCGACGACCTCGTCCTCCACGCGCCCGAGAACACTGACCCACTGAGCGGTGACCGCGAGGTTGTTCGGCTCGGCGGCGCGCGTGAGCCACTGGGCGTGCGCCGCGGGCAGCGTGTATCGCCCGTCGCCGCCGAGGCTGACGACGCGTCCCGTGACCATCGCGCCAAGCCACTCGCGGACGTAGCGCTCCGAGAGGCCGGCGGCCTTGGCGAGTTCGGCGCTGGTCCACGAGGCGGGCGCGCCCGTCTCGGGGCAGGCGCCCCGGGTCATGGCGTCGAACAAACCGGTGCGGTGCCCGATGGAGATCATCATCGCCAGCCCGGCGCGGTTGAACATGTCGATCATGGAAGCGACAAAGGGCGGGAGCGCCGCGGCGCCGTTCGAGGAGGCGTCGAGCACGCCGGCGGCCCCGACGGGCGCGCACGAACACGAGTTGCACATGGCAGGGTTCCTTCCGAGGCCCGCGCGGCCCTGACTCGAGGTCCGAAGCGGGCGGACAATGGGCGGGACGTCCGGGTCCGGCCCGAATACCGAGATCGCGCGCCGGATCAACGCGCGGAGAGGGTACCGCCGGCGCGGGGCCCGGGGATGGACCGCCGAGCACCCGCTCCGGGGTCTCTCTCTCTGGGGGTCGATGTCGCGGCGTTGCCGGTGTCTTGCGGGCTTCCGCAAAGAAACCGCAATGGTTTGGGTTGTGGACGGTGCACGGCGCCCGTTTGCCCAACGGAACGGGGGGACCGCGTCAGTTGCCCCCCGGTGACGGCGAGCGCTCCACGGCACCCGCCCGGGCGAATCTACACTGCATCCGCGGCGTTGTGCCTCGATGAATCCGCCCCGGAGCCATGCCATGCCCGTCTCGAATCCCCTCGACATCCTGCTGGCCCACAACCACTGGGCCACCCGCAACGTGCTGGACGCCTGCTCGGCGCTGAGCACGGAGCAGTTTCACCGGCGCTTCGAGATGGGACTTGGCAACCTGCACGACACCTTCGACCATGTGATCGGGGCGATCCGGGTGTGGACAGATGTCCTGCATCAGCGCCCCGTCCGTCCCATCTCCGACGGCAAGACCCGCGGCGTGCCCGACTTTCTGATGCTGCTGGACGCCACCTGCGCCGAACTCGACGAGATCGCGCGGGCTCACCCGCTTGAAGGCGTGGTCGAACGCATCCGGGACGGGAAGACCTGGAAGTACACGCGGGGGGCCGTGCTCACGCACGTCACGACCCACGGCATGCACCACCGGGCCCAGGCGCTGAACATGCTGCGGCATCTGGGCGTGAAGAGCCTGCCGCAGAGCAGCGTGGTCGAGTGGATGCGGGCGGTCGACCCGATCGCCTGAGTGAGGGGGAAGCGGCGTGCCCGAACTCTCCGTCAACGCCAACCGGATCCTGGTCGCCTCCGACGCGTGGGGCACGCGGCTGCTGCTCCGGCACTGCCGGCCGCTGAACCGTGAGCAGTTTCATCGGCGCTTCGAGATGGGGCTTGGGTCGTTGCACGACACCTTCACGCACATCGTGAGTGTGACGCGGCGCTGGACCGACCGCCTGGCCGGGCGGCCGACTCGTCCCACGCTGCACCCGCCGGCCGCGGACCCGCACATGCCCGGGGAGCCGAAGGACCACACCATCGACGAACTGGTCGAACTCGTGGACGACGCGGAGCGCGACCTGCTGGCG
>CAZDYM010000064.1:0-10049 GCA_964509325.1 uncultured Phycisphaeraceae bacterium | reverse complement strand
GGGCCGCCGCGGGTCGGGGGATCGGCGGCGTCGCGGGGGGCCGGAGGGTGGGGCCGCCCTCGATGATCCCCACGGGCGACAGGGCGAGGGAACGGCCGCCGGCGTGGTGGTCGGCGGGTTCGCCGCGCGCTTCGCGTTGCCGGGTCTCGCGGTCCATCGCGACCAGCACGCCCAGGCTGGCGGCGGTGAGGATCCAGCCGGTCCCGCCCGAAGAGAGAAGGGGCAGCGCGATGCCCTTGGTGGGCGCCAGGCCGGTCACGACAAGAAGGTTGATGACGGTCTGGAACCCGACCGTGGCCAGGATGCCCAGGCCCATGAGCTTGAGCATCGGGTGGACCTCGCGTGACACGATCCGCCAGCCCGCCACCAGCAGGAGGATGTAGAGACTGGCCACGATGGTGGCGCCGACGATGCCGGTCTCCTCGCAGATGATGGCGAAGAGGAAGTCCGTCTTGTCCTCGGGGAGGTAGCCGAACTTCTGGAGCCCGAACCCGAGCCCGCGCCCGGCGCCGTGCCCGTTCGCGATGGCGACCGTCGATTGGATCACGTGGTAGCCCGCGCCCTCGGGGTCGAGGTAGGGGTCCATGAAGGTCGTCAGCCGGCGCATCCGGTACGGCTCCAGCCACACCGCCATCGCGAGGCCGGCGGCGGCGACCGGGGCCATCAGCGCGAAGTGCCACACCCGCGCCCCGGCGGCGATCAGCACCACCGTCACCATGCACAGGATCAGGAACCCCGTGCCCAGGTCCTCCTTGATCACGATCGCCGTCATCAGACCGGCCAGCGCGAGCGCCGGCAGCAGCCCGGTGCGGAAGCGGTGAAGGGAATCCGCCCGGCGCGTGGCGTACCACGCCGCCAGCACGATCATCCCCCACTTGGCGATCTCGGAGGGCTGCATGGTGAGATCGATGCCCGGGAACTTGATCCACCGGCTCGAGCCCTTGGCCTGATGAGCGATGCCCGGGATGTAGACCAGCGCGAGGGCCGCGAAGATCAGCGGGATCAGCCACAGCACCCAACGCCGCTCCAGGGCGCTGGCCGCGATCCGGCCCCACGGCAGCGCGCCGACCACCAGCATGGCGATCAGCGCCAGCAGCATGTACACGGCCGGGCGGCTCAGCACGATCGACTGGAACGTCACGGCCTCGGCGGCGCCGACGTTCATGCCGGCGGACGAGACCATCACCACGCCGATGCACAGCAGCGTGAGAACGCACAGCACCACCGTTTCGCCGGCGCGGACCATGGGGGGTGTATCGGCTTGGGACGGGGTGCGTCGTTGAGGATCTGGCGCGGGGAGAGGGGAGCGGGTTCCTCGTCGAGCATGAAGCGCTCCGCGAGCGTTCGGGCCCCAGTCCACCATCTCCCTTCAGCCCGTCGACCTTCCACAAGCAAAGCCGCCCCCGGGGTTCCAGGGGCGGCGCCGTGCTCACTGGATGGTCGAACGCCTCAGGCGTTGATCGCCGTCACCTTGACCCGCATGTACCGCTGGCGGTGGCCCTGCTTCTTCTTATAGCCCTTGCGGCGCTTGTACTTCACAATGTCGATTTTCTCGTCCTTGAACTCGCGTTCGAGGATGTCGGCGACGATCTTGGCCCCCTTCAGGTAGGGGTTGCCGACGTTGGCGCCCTTGTCGCCGCTGACCAGCAGGACGCGCTCGAACGTGACACTTTTGGCGTCGGCGGGCAGGTCGCGAAGGTCGATGATCAGCACGTCGCCGACCTGGGCCTTGAGTTGGGTGCCGCTGTCTTCAAAGATCGCGTACATCGATGCTGCTCCTGGGCCCTCGACGAGGTCGGCGGGGGCCGGATCGGGGAAATCTTGAACAGGCGCACGAGGGAAGGGCCCTCGCCCGGACCAACCTGCGGCGTCCGGGTCCCCGGGTCAAAACTCGGGGGAGTCGCGGAGTGTAGCCATCCGCCGCCGATTGGCAAGCGAGTTGCGCGGAGTCTGTCCGAGTTTGATTGGTCTTTGTTTGGATTTCGTGAGCGCTCGTCGTCCCGCCCGAACGGAGTATCTGTCGGCTTCGTACGATCCTCCTGTCATGACCACGACCTCACCCGCCCCGCGTGCTGCCTCGGTTTCCGCCCCCTTGGTGCTGAACCGTCCCAGCAAGTCCGGTCGCTGCTTCAACTATTCCGCCGGCCCGGGGGCGCTGCCCGAGGAGGTGCTTCGGCAGGCCCAGAAGGACATCTGGGACATCTTCGATTCGGGGGTGGGAATCCTGGAGCACTCCCACCGGCGCGGGGTGTTTGACCGGGTGCTCGCCGAGGCCGAGGCGGACATCCGCGAGGTGGGGAGCATCCCGAGTGACTACGCGGTGATGTTCCTGCAGGGCGGGGCGTCGAGCCAGTTCCACATGATCCCCATGAACTTCCTGGCGAAGGACAAGTCCGACACCGCGGACTACTTCGATACCGGGGAGTGGAGCCACAAGGCCATCCGCGAGGCCCGGCTGTTCGGCAAGGTCCACCTTTGCGGCGACACCTCGGCGACAAAGTACGACCACATCCCCACCGGCGACGAGGTGAAGTACTCGCCCAACGCGAAGTACTGTTACTTCGAGAGCAACAGCACGGTGTACGGCGTGCAGTTCCACCAGGACCCGACGCCACCGCCCGGCGTGGAACTGGTTGTGGATGCGTGCAGCGACATGTTCTGGAAGCCGGTGGACGTGCGGAAGTACGCGCTGTATTACGCGGGGGCGCAGAAGAACCTGGGCCCGGCGGGGACGGTGATCGTGATCGCGCGGCGGTCGTTTATCGAGAAAGGGCACGCGGACCTGCCGTGGCTCCTGCAGTACCGCACGTTCGACAAAGAGCAGTCGCGGCCCAACACCCCGGCGACTTTCGGGATCTATCTGGTGGGCCAGATGGTGAAGTGGATCAAGCGCCAGGGCGGGCTGAAGGCGATGGAGCAGTTGAACCGCGCCAAGGCGGGGATGGTGTACGACCACCTGGATTCGTCGGACTTCTACATCGCCCCGGCCCGGAAGCAGGACCGCTCGATGATGAACGTGCTGTTCCGCTGCCGGACGCCCGAACTGGACAAGCAGTTCTGCGCCGAAGCGGAGAAGCGCGGCCTGGACGCGCTGGCGGGTCACCGCTCGACGGGCGGGATGCGGGCGAGTCTGTACAACTCGATGCCGATCGAGGGGGCTCAGGCGTTGGTGGCGTTCATGAAGGACTTCGAGTCGCGGCACCGCTGAGGGGCGGGGCCACCGAGCCATCGGGCAGCGGCGGCGCGCGGGCGGATCGGCCCGGCTGGTACAGTTCCGTCGCGGGCACGGTGTCCACGTCCGACCTCGGGCCCGGCCGCTGATCAGGAGGCCGAGATGGGCCGAGTCACATGCGTTTGGGCCGGCGTCGCGGCGGCGTGGGCAGCGCTCGCGTGCGCCTCGGCGCTCAGCGCCCAGACCACGCTGCCGACGGGCGACCCGGTCGAGGCGTGGCGGACCGAGTTCGGTCCGACCGACCCCCGCGCGACCGATACGAAGGAACCGTCCCCGATCGCGGGCAGCGCCGACCCGTCGGTGCTCGCCACGCCCGGTGTGATGGGGTCGATCGTGCCCAACGAGACGCGGGTGCTGTTGCTGCACAGCCACGGACCGGATGACACGTACACCTTGGTGCAGACCCAGGGCTTCCACGAGGCGCTGAAGCAGCGTGCCCCGGGACCGATCACGCCGTTCCGCGAGTTTCTTTTCATGTCGCTCCGCGGCGAGGACGAGGGCTACCGGCGAGCGCTGGCGGACCTGCTGGCGATCCGGTACCGGGGGGTGCGGTTCAGCATCGTGATGATCACCGACACGCGGGCGATGCGGTTCTGGCTCGAACACATGCGCCACGTGCTGCCGGGCGTGCCCGCCGTGTTCTCGGGGTCGTACCAGCGGTTCCCGGAGTTCGAGGCGCCCGATCGCGCTCTGACCGGGTCGATGGAGACGGTGGACCTCGTGGGGACGATCGACCTCATCCGCTCGCTCAGGCCGGGGACGCGGCATGTTGCGGTCATGCTGGCGCCGAGTGCCTTCGGCAGGCGCATGCGGGCGGCCTTCGATGAGCAGTTGGCGTCTCGGGGCGACCTCGGGATCCGCGTCACGATCTACATGCCCTCTGATTGGGAGCACATCCTGGAGCCGTTTCAGGGCGAGGAGCGGGCCGACGCGATGATCTATGTCGCCGGGCCGATCGGGCTGACGCCCGGGAAGCACCTGTTCCCGCCGCAGTGGATCCAGTCGCAGGTGCCCGGGGGGGTGCCGGTGTTCGCGCTGTTCGACGCGGCGCTGGGGCCCGAGGTCATCGGCGGGCTGGTCTCGAGCGGGCGGCGCATGGGCCGGATCGCGGGGGAGGCCGCCGCACGCATCCTCTACGACGGCGTGAAGCCGAGCGACATCCCGATCGACCCCGGCACGGGCGCGCTGGTGCCGATGTTCCGGTGGGAGATGCTGGACAAATGGGGGATCAGCGAGTCGTCGCTCCCCCCCGGCAGCGTCGTGATCGGGCGGCCCGAGTCTTGGGCGGCGCGTCACAGCACGGGGCTGCTGCGGGCCGCGGCGGTCATCGGCATCAGCGCCGCGGGCGCGATGGGCGCGGTGGTGTGGGGGTTGGTGGCGGCGCGACGCCGCCGCGCCCGCGCGGAGTCGGCGCTGGTTGAGAGCGAGCGTCGCCTGCAGCACGCGGTGGGCGGCGCCAACCTGGGAATCTGGGAAGTTGATCTGGCCACCGGCGTGGTCACGGGGTCGGACCTGTTCTGGGACCTTTACGGCATGCCGCGCGGGTCGAGGTTGCTCAGGTCCGAGGGCGTCGAGCGCCTGCACCCTGAAGACCGGGAGGCGGTCGGCGCCGCCTGGGAGCAGTGCGTCCAGGGGCGGGATGCGTACCGCGTGACGTACCGGTTCCGGCGCCCTTCGGGCGAGTACCGGTGGTTCAAGGTCGACGGGGGGCTGGTCAGGGATCACGCGGGGCGGGCGTGGAAGGTGGTCGGCGTGTCCGCCGACATCACGGAGAAGATGGAGTCCAGGCGTGAACTGGAGCAGAGCGAGCGGAAGCTCTCCGAGTTGATCCGTCACGCGCCGCTGGGTGTGATCGAGTGGGACGGCCAGTGGCGGTGCGTCCGCTGGGACGGTCGCGCCGAGTCGATGTTCGGTTGGAAGCCCGAGGAGGTGCTGGGAAAGTCCTTCTCGGAATGGAGCTTTGTGTTCGAGGGCGACGCCGACGCCGTCGCCGCGGCGATCAGAACGCAGGACTCGGAACGCCCGACGACGTTCGCGTCCACCAACCGGAACTACACGAAGGACGGGCGCGTGCTCGCGTGCGAATGGACGAACACCAACATCTACGACGCGTCGGGTCGGCGTGTACGCACGCTCTCGATGGTCGCGGACGTGACGGCCCAGCGCGAGGCGGAGCGGGCGCTGCGCGAGAGCGAAGAGCGGTACCGGCTGGTGGCGCGGGCCGCCACCGACATCATGTGGGACTGGGACATCGCGTCCGATCAGGTCAGGTGGAGCGACGCCGCCAAGGGGCTGCCCAAGGGCGCCGGCCCGAGCCAGGGCCTGAGCATCGCGGAATGGATCGACCACCTGCACGTGGACGACCGGGAGCGCGTCCGCGCCGGGTTCTTCGGGGCCGTGAACAACCCCGCGCGCGAGACCTGGAGCGACGAGTACCGCATGCGGCTGGACGACGGCACGTTCGGGGTGTTCGCGGACCGCGGCTTCATCGTGCGCGACTCGAACGGGAAGGCGACGCGGATGGTCGGGGCCATGACCGACGTGACCGAGGCTCGGGCGATGACCGAGAAGATCCGGGAGAACGAGCAGCGCCTGCGCCTGGCCCTCGAAGCCACCGGGATGGGGACGTGGGACGCCGACCTTTCCGCTCGGCGCATCCGGCATTCGGAACGCTCCGGACAGATCTGCGGGGTTCCGCCCGACCGGCTGGAGAGCCCGTGGGACGACCGCATTGCGCGGATCCACCCGGACGACCGCGGGCTGGTCCAACGGGCCGTCGAGGAGGCGGCCCGAACCGGCGCGCGGTACGACGCCACCTACCGCCTCTTAATGCCCGACGGGACCTACCGCTGGATCTCGGCGCAGGCGGTGGTGTTCTCGGGAGCCGATGGGAAGGCCTCCCGCGCCATCGGGGTGCTGGCCGACGTCACCGAGAGGACCGAGGCGCAGGAGACGCTGCGCCGCAGCGAGGAACGCTTCCGCGAGATCGCCGAGAACATCCCCCAGGTGTTCTGGGTGTCGGACCCGGGCGAAAGCGGCGTGATGCGCTACGTGAGCCGGGCGGCCCGCGACGTGTTCGGCGTGAACGCCGCCGACCTCGACGGCACGGGGCTGGGGTGGGCCCATCTCATCCACCCCGAGGACGCGTCGCGGGCCGAGCACACCAGGCGAGCCTGGTACCGGTCGGGGTGCGCGGGGAACTACGACAACCTCTACCGCATCATCCGCCCCGACGGTGAGGTGCGCCACATCCACAACCGCGGGTACGCGGTGCGCGACACGGACGGGCGGATCGTCCGCGTCACCGGCCTGGCCGAGGACATCACCGAGCGCGAGAACGCCCGGCTGCGGCTGGCCGAGAGCGAGCGCCGATTCCGCGAGATGGCCGAGAACATCGACCAGGTGTTCTGGGTGCGGACGGTTTCGACCAACGAGATCGTGTACGTCAGCCCGGCGACGCGCCGTCTCTGGGGCTTCGAGCCCGCCGCGCTGCTGGGATCGGTCGAGCGATGGCGCGGGCTGATCCACCCCGACGACCGCGACAACGCTCGGGAATCGACCACGCGCTGGATCAGCGGGGGCTGCAAGGGCCAGCATGTGGGCGAGTACCGCATCGTCACCGCCGACGGCTCGGAGCGGTGGGTCTCCAGCCGGGCCAAGGCGATCGAGGGTCCCGACGGCGCCCCGGCGCGGATCGTCGGCGTCACCGAGGACATCACCGACCGCGTGCGGGCCAAGCTCGAACTCGAGCGCTCCCTCGCCACGCAGCGGCTGCTGCTCTCCGAGCTGGACCACCGCGTGAAGAACAACCTTGCCGGGCTGCTGGCGTTGATCGAGCTGAACGCCGCCCGCCAGCCGAGCGTGCGCGGGTTCGCCGAGGCGATCCAGCGCCGGGTGTCGTCGATGGCGTCGCTGCACGCGCTGCTGTCGGCCTCGCGGTGGGAACCCGTCGATCTCGCCCGGCTGATGAACGGGCTGATTCCCTCGGACGCGCCTGGATCGATCTCGATCCAGGGCCCGCCGTGCGCCGTCCCGGCCAGCCGGGCCACGGCGATGGGGATGGTGCTGCACGAGCTGCTTTCCAACAGCGTGAAGTACGGCGCCCTGGGCGCCGTCGGTGGGCATGTGCGCGTCGACTGGACCACGCGGCGCTCCGACGAAGGACTGTGGCTGGACCTCCGCTGGGTCGAGTGGGGCGGGCCCGCCATCGAGACGCCGCCCGCGCCCGGCTTGGGTACCTCCCTCATCGACGGGTTCGCCAGGTTTGAACTCCGCGGCAAGGCCACCCTCACCTACCCTCGCGGCGGCGCGAGCTACCGACTGGAGGCGTGCCTCGTGGACGAACAAACGCCGACGGAAGCCCCCCGCGCGGACGCGGACCATCTCGTCGGTTCGACGGCGCACGGCAAGGCGAGCCCCGACCCCGGGCGGGCGACGGCCTCAGCCGTCCCGTGACGCCGACTCGTTCAACCGCTCGATGGTGTGCTCGACCTGCGCGCTGCGGAGCGCCGTCAGCGCCCCGGCCATCTGCTCGACCGCCTGGATGAACGTCAGCAGGTTGTCCAGGCGGGCGTTGTGGTCACGGAGTTTGGCTGCGTCGTCGGCGCTCATGGTGGACGCCGGGACCGCTCCGCCGTTGGTCATGTCGCGGATCTCGTACAGCGAGGCGACCACCGGATCGATCTCACGCTTCTTGCGTTCCCGCGCGATGGTGGTGAACATCGCCCACACGTCGCGCTCGGCCTCGAAGTACTCCTTACGGTCGCCCCGCTTGTGGGCCCGGTACACGATGCCCCAGTCCAGCAGGGCCCGCAAGGACATCGACGCGTTGCCGCGCGAGATCTGCAGACGCTCCATCACGTCGTCGGTGCACAGGGGCTCGCCCGTGATCATCAGCAGCGCGTGGACCTCGGCCATGGTCCGGCTGATCCCCCACGCCCCCCCCATCTTGCCCCACGCCGCGATAAACCGGTCCTGCGCTTCGCTGACCAGCCGGTCGACCGGAACTTGGGGTGAGGAACGCGACACCCGGCGATCTCCTGAGCCAAGGGGAACAGGCGGCGCCCCCAGCCGGGAATGGTAGACCACCGACGCCCGAAAGTCACGACATTTTCAGGAAGTTCTGAAAGTTTCACGACCTCAAGCCGCGGACCCCGTCCCTGCTTTCACCGGTTCAACGACGCTGTAGCGATCGAGGTTGCACACCACGATCTCGCCATCATCCCGGCGGATCTCCAGCCGGTCGAGCCAGAGCTTGTCGTCCTTGGCGTGGGCGAACCAGGAGCCGGTCTTCTGCTGGCCGTAGCGGAGCACCACCCCCTCCACGGTCACCGTGCGGACCCCTTTACCGAAGGGGATCTGCTGGGTCACGCGGACCTTGGTGCCCGGGGTGTAGGCAGAAGTCAGGACCGAACCAGGGGAGGCGTCGGAGGGTTGCGTGGGGGCGGAGGCCATGTGGAGCAGTGTAGTGACTCGGTTGAGGGAACCCGGGGGTCAGGGGGTGGGGGCGCCCTCGACTGGGACGGCGTCGACGGGCTGCTCCGGGGCGACGGGCTGCTCGGGCCAGTTGGCCTGGCGGAGCGAGTTCAGGTCCGCGCCGATGCCGGTGGCGGGGTCGGCGAGGCGGTTGCCGGGGGGCGGGGGCTCGTCGGGCCAGCCCGCCAGGTTCGGGGGCGCGTCGGCACCCATGGGCCAGGCCCGAGCGTGGATGACACGCCAGGGCTTCCATCCGGCCTCGCACTTCACCCAGAAACTCTGGTAGAGGGGAGAACTAGGCGCGGCGGAGGGAATGTCCATCGGCGGGCGGAGGACCGGGCGGAGGACTTCGACGGTGGCACGCTCGCCGCGGACCCACACCTGCTTGACGTGGTAACAGGGAAGGTTCTGGTTCTGGGGAGTGAGCAGGCGGGCGTTGGGATCGCCGAGCAGTTGGATGACGCGCTCGCCGGTGCGTCGGTAGGTGCCCGCGGGCATGTTGATGGTGTACGGACCCTCGACCGGGTGGCGTCGGATGACCCAACGCAGGGCGACGAACGCGGCCTCGGGCGTCGGGGCGACGTTCGGGTTGTTGACGGCGACATCGTCTTTGCCGATCTGCGGGTAGTTGGCGTAGCCGGCGCAGCCGCTGAGGGCCGCAAGCGTCAGCAGGGCAACCGGGATCGAAAGTCGGAGAAGAGGTGTGGTCATAAGGGGCTTCCGAGTCGTCGCGACTTGCGGGGCCACAACAGTATCGGGTGTTCGGGTCCCGCGGCGGGAGGGGTGGGGCCGCAGGGGCGGGGCCGGGGGGCCGGGGGGCCGGGGGGGGGCGGAGGGACCGGGGCGCGAGGTACCATGACGGGTGAGCATTCTCGAACGCGTTCATTTGGTGGCCGGGTCGCTGTGGCTGGGGGCTCTGTTGAGTGTCGGTGGGGTGGCGGCGGCGGCGTTCCCCATCATGAAGTCGCTGCAGCCGGCGCTCCCGGGGTTCCGGGTGCCGGTGCTGGACCACTGGTCGATCGCGGCGGGGCATGTGATGAACCCGGCGTTTTTCGTGCTGATGATCGCGGGGGTGGCCCTGGGCGCGGTCGGGCTGGTGTGCTGGCGGAGCATGGGAGCGGTGCGGCGAGGGTTGTCGGTGTGCGCGTTGGCGCTCGCATCGGGCACGCTGCTGGGGTTTGGGCTGCCGATGCGGGGGCACCTGGAGGTGTATTGGGCGGCGGCGCGGGAGGCGGAGATCGAAGCGGCGGAGGCCGCCAAGGCGCGGTTCGAGGCGCTGCACCCCTGGTCGAGTCGGGCGATGGGGCTGCAGGCGGTGTTGGTCGGCGCTTCGGTTCTCGGG
>CAZDYM010000063.1:0-10170 GCA_964509325.1 uncultured Phycisphaeraceae bacterium | reverse complement strand
GCGTCGAGCGGGGGGGCAGCGAGCGGGGGGGCAGCGAGCGGGGGGGCAGCGAGCGGGGGGGCAGCGAGCCAGGAGGCTTCGGGCGTTGGGGTGGGACAGCCCGAGGCGGGGGCCGCGGCGGGGCTCGGGGCTGGGGGCCAAGGTCCGCGAACCGTTGAAGTGCGGCGGGAAACACAAAGCCGGGAGAGGGAGACGCCGATGGGTACAGTGGTGCTGCGCCGAACAGTGATCGACGAAGTGGTCGTTCCCGGCGCCGGCGGCGTGCGTCCGGATGGTCCTCGATGAAAGCCGAACACATGATGAACCGCGCGAACAGAGTTGCCGTCGGGTCCAAGGGTGTTCGCGCCGGCGCGGGCGTGCTCGCGCTGGTCGTGGCGGCGGCGGTGCTGGGCGGCTGCGAAGAGGCGTCGATGGTGACGCGCGGGTATGTCGACAACTGGGGAGCGGGGATGACGCCGGTGGCCGCCGCGACGGGGATCAGGAAGTTGTACGACACCGACGGCCCACGGGTGGCGTTCGACAACCAGACGGGCCGGACGTTTGAGGTGCGGTGGTGGATCGGGCGGGTCGATGCGGGCGAGCCGGAGGGCTTCACCGACCTGCGGACGGGGCAGCACCTGGGATTCATCTCCAAACCGGGGAAGAAGGTCGCCCGTCACACGGAGCGCAAGCCGTGGCCCACCGGAACGGTGGACGCGGTGGTGCGGGTCGAGGTCCGGGAGCGTGCCGCCGAGGGGGGCGTGGGTGAACCGACGTGGCTGGAGTTGCCGCGCCCGGGGCCGTACCTGCTGCGGGCCCGCGAGGTCGACGGCGTGGTGACCTTTGACCGCCCCCGCGACAACCGCGAGGTGGTCGTGCTGCCGAACGAGTTGATGCCCATCGGTCGCAACGGGGAGTTCCCGGTGTACCGCGAGCGGGTGTCGATGAGCGAGTGACTACCGGGCGGGCGTCCGGCTTGAGGTCATCGTGATCCGGGGAGCAGCGCGCGACGGGCTCGTCGTCCCCCCCCACCCCCCCGCGCTGAAGCTCGGGGTTCGTTGGTACGCTGTGCCGATATGGCCACGCGACCCTCCGACCACTTCACCGGCGAACTCGATGAAACGCACGACCCCGACCTGAAGTCGTGGGTGGAGTCGGCGAACGACCCGCGGACGGACTTCCCGCTGCAGAACCTGCCCTTCGGGGTGGGGGTGCTGGAGGGGACGGACCTGCCGCCGTTCCCGTGCGTCGCGCTGGGCGATCAGGTGGTGGACCTGTACGCGGTGCTCGAGGCGGGGCTGCTGGGCGAAGCGGAGGACGATCAGGACGCGGCGGAGTTCGAGGAACTGCTGGCGGCGCCGTGGCTCGATCCCGGCGCGTGGGGCGGCGTGCGCTCGCGGCTCGTCGAGCTTTTCTCGCACGGGAACACGGAACTGAAGAACGACCGCAAGGCGCGGACGCTGGCGCTGCGCCCGATGAAGAGCGTGCGGATGCTGCTGCCGATGGACCCGCCGGGCAACTACACGGATTTCTACGCCTCGATCCACCACGCGACGCGGGTGGGGAGCATGTTCCGACCGGAGAACCCGCTGCTGCCGAACTACAAGTGGGTGCCGATCGGGTACCACGGCCGGGCGTCGAGCGTGGTGGTGAGCGGGACGGAGGTGGTTCGGCCGCGGGGGCAGATCAAAGCGGACGACCCCGCGGGCGGCCCGGCGACGCCGCCGGTGTTCGGCCCGTCCAAGATGCTCGATTACGAGCTCGAGATGGGCCTGGTGGCGGGGCTGGGCAGCGGCCTGGGCGAGCCCGTGCCGATCGCGGAGGCCCGGGACTTTCTCTTCGGCATGGTGCTGCTGAACGACTGGTCGGCGCGCGACATCCAGAAGTGGGAGTACCAGCCGCTGGGGCCGTTCCTCGCCAAGAACTTCGCGACGACCATCTCGCCGTGGGTCGTGACGGCCGACGCGCTGCGCCCGTTCCGGTGCGCGGCGGCGAGGCGCGAGCCGGGCGACCCCGCGCCGCTGGACTATCTCAACGATCCGTACGACCAGGACTTCGGCGCGTACGACGTGACGATGGAGGTGTACCTCCTGACCGAGCGGATGCGTCGCGCCGGGGCCGAACCCGCGCGGCTGAGCACCGGCAACCTCCGCGACCTGTACTGGACGCCCGCGCAGCTCATCGCGCACCACACCAGCAACGGCTGCAACCTGGAGGCGGGCGACCTGCTGGGCACGGGCACCGTGAGCGGCCCGACGCCGGAGTCTCGCGGCTGCCTGCTCGAACTCACCTGGGACGGCCCCGGCAGGCCGCGGACGCCGATCCAACTCCCCGGCGGCGAGACCCGCACCTTCCTGCAGGACGGCGACGAGGTGATCTTCCGCGCGTTCTGCGAGAAGCCGGGGTTCCGGCGGATCGGCTTCGGGGAGTGCCGGGGGATCATCCGCCCCGCGTCCGCGTGAAGATTCATGCGTTGCGGGGTACCGCCTGCACGGGGACAAATTCCTGACCTGGAAGTGCAAGATCGGGTTTCCGAGGCGACATCAGCGGGCAGTTCCCGCCGCGGGTCGCCGGTTCGTGTCGAAGGTGTCGACGCGGGCGGCCCGCGGGGACAACCGAGCCTGAGAGCCAGGCGTGCGCGCCCCCACGGGGTGGCTCGCCGGCTCAGGTCCATCCAAGGAGCCTTGTCATGCGGGGTGTCCGCGCTGCTGTCGCGTTGTGGTCGGTTCTTGGTGTCGCGGGTTTCTCGGACGGGGCGGTCCGGTTCGTGAAGTTTGACGCCGCGGGGGCGAACGACGGGACATCGTGGGCGGATGCGTTCACGTCGCTGCAGTCGGCGCTGGCGGCGGCGACGGCGGGAGACCAGGTGTGGGTGGCGCGTGGCATCTACACGCCCGCCGCGCCGGGCACCGCGTTGGCCCGATCGGTCTCGTTCCAGATGAAGTCGGGCGTGAAGATTCTCGGCGGCTTCAACGGGACCGAGACGGCGGCGGGCCAGCGCAACCCGCGACTGAACGTCTGCGTGCTCTCGGGCGACATCAACGGCGACGACGTGCCGAACTTCGGCAACCGCGGGGACAACTCCTTCCGTGTCGTCCGCGCGTCGAGCGTGTCTTCCTCGGGCGTGCTGCAGGGGTTCGTGATCCGCGGCGGCAACGCCGACGGCACGGGCCAGGAGAACGCCGGCGCGGGCATCGATATCGCCGGCGGCGCGCCCAGCATCCTGCACTGCATCGTGCGGGACAACCGCGCGTTCCGCGGCGGCGGCATCCAGTCCGTGAACTCCTCCGCGCTGCTCAGCCATCTGGTGGTCACCGGCAACCGTGCCGACACGGTCGGAGCCATCGACGTGCAGGGCCCGGGCGACGTCCTGATCGGGCAGTGCACGATCGTCGCCAACACCTCGAACTTCAACAACTCCGCGGCGGTGAGCTACCTCAACACCACGCTGGGCGCGGTGCGCGCGAGCATCCTCTGGGGGAACTCCAACCCGCAGGGCCAGGGCGAGTCGGCACAGATCAGCTTCTCGAACGCGGGCTCGGCGCAGATCGGTGGGTCGGTGGTGCAGAACGGCACCAGCGCACTGGGCTTCGGCGTGGTCGCGCACGACCCGCTGTTCATCTCCGAGCGCGGGGCCGACGGGCTCGCGGGCAGCGGCGACGAGGACCTGCGGCTGAGGCCCGGATCGCCGAGCATCGACCTCCTGACGTCCATGGTGCTCGATGACGATCAGGGCGATCAGGACGGGGACGGCAACACGAGCGAGCAAGTGCTGTTCGACGCGGCCTGGGCGCCGCGGATCTCGAACGACCCCGCCACCCCGAACGCCGCGGGGAACACCGTCGATCACGGCGCGTACGAGTTCCAGGGAACCAGCTGCCCCGGCGACATGGACGGCAACGGCACCGTCAACACCATCGACCTCGCGAGGTTCCTCGCGGTGTTCGGCGATTCGGGCGAGCCGCTCCGCGTCGGCGACTTCAACGCCGACGGCGTGGTGAACACCGCCGACCTCGTGATGTTCCTCGGCCAGTTCGGCGTGCCGTGCACCGCGTAAGATTGCTCGATCTCTCCGCCCCCAATTGACGGATGAGTCCTTCGCGGGCACGCTTGACGGCGTGCCCGTTTGCGTTGTCGGCCCGAACCGCGTGCCCAGGCCGACGTATCGATCACAAGAAGCAGCAAAGCCGGGCGACTTGCTTTCGGGGGCACCCCGAACCCGGCTCCCGATCCCCCACTCCCGAGCCCTCACCATGAACCACTACCACATGTGGTGCAACCTCCGCGAGTCGCGCAAGGACCTCGAGTTCGCGGCCAACGTGCGCGCCTACGTTGACCACCTCAAGGAGCGGGGGCTGATCGAGCGATGGTCTCTGGAGCGGCGCAAGTTCGGCTTCGGCCCGCCCTCCCTGGGAGAGTTCCACATCGTGGTCAGCGTGAAGGACCTGGCGCAGCTCGACGCGGCCTTCGGCGTCGTCGCCACCCGCGCCGGCGAGGTGGAGCGGCTGCACCACCCGGTGTACTCGATGGTGACGGACTTTGTCAGCGCGCTGTACCGCGACTTCCCCGACCCCGAGCGCTCGGCTTGAGGCGGTGGCGCCGACCGCGAGCGTCACCCTCGGGCTTCACCGCGGGTTGGGCGGCGCCAGGATGGAGAGATACTGCTCCCAAGGTCCGACGTGCGGCTTCCACTGGTACGCCAGCGCCTTGCTGATCTGCGCGACGTGGTTCAGGTCGTGGATCACCCACGCCGCGAGCAGGTTGCCCAGCGCCACCGTCCCGAGGGCGGGGTGCCGGCCCTCGCGCGCAAGAGCGTCGTCGTCGAGACCCATCGACTTGATTGCCGCCAGGGACGCGGCACGCTCGTGCTCGAAAAGATCGAGCAGTTCGCTCAGCGTGTGGCGTTCGACCAGCGGGGCATGCCCGGCACGATCAAACGGATCGAACGGGCGCGAGGCGCCGTGCTGCAGGATGACGCGGGCGCGGGGGACCCAATCGGTCTGCTCAGCGAAGATGAGGTGGGCGACGATCTCCTTGGCGCTCCAGGTGCCGGGGCCGTAGTTGGGGGTGGTCCAGTGCTCGGGGAGGCCCGAGAGCAGCGAGCGGACCACCGCCGGGGTGCGCTGCAGCAGCCGTTCGGCTTCTTCGATGGTGCAGGGGACCGCCTTCATCGTCACACCCCGAGTTTCTCTTCCAGGAACCCCTTGACCTTGTCCATCGCCATGCGGGTCTGCTGGCCGGTGTCACGGTCGCGCATCGTGACGGTGTTGTCCTTCAGCGAGTCGCCGTCGACGGTGAAGCAGTAGGGGCAGCCTGCTTCGTCCATGCGGGCGTAGCGCTTGCCGATGGACTGCTTCTCGTCCATCTCGACCGCCCCCAACCGCCAGAAGCGGTTGTTCAGTTCCGCGTGCAGACGCTCGGCGATCTCGGGCATGCCGTCCTTGTTCACCAGGGGGAACACCGCGGCCTTGATGGGGGCCACGCGGGGGTGGAACTTCATGAACTCGGGGCTGGGGCGGCTCTCGTCGCGGGTGTAGCCCTCGCAGATCAGCGCCAGCGCCCCGCGGTCCAGCCCGGCGGCGGGCTCGATGCAGTGCGGGATGTACCGCTCGCCGCGCCGTGACCCGTTGGGCAGGAGCTCGCCGCGCTCGGTGTCGTTGTACTCCATCTTCGCGCCCGAGTGCTTGGCGTGCTGGGTGAGGTCGAAGTTGCCCCGGTGCGCGATGCCTTCGAGCTCGCCGAAGCCCGGCGCGGTGAAGGGGAAGCGGTACTCGACGTCGGAGGTGCCCACCGAGTAGTGCGAGAGCTCGTCCTTGGCGTGCTCGCGGAGGATGAGGTTGTCGCCGGCGAGACCGATCGACTTCCACCATTCCATCCGGAAATCCCGCCAGAACTTGTACCAGTCCTGGGACTCATCGGGGTGGCAGAAGAACTCCAGCTCGGCCTGCTCGAACTCGCGCGAGCGGAAGGTGAAGTTGCGGGGGGTGATCTCGTTGCGGAAGGACTTCCCGGTGTTGCCGATGCCGAACGGGACCTTGACGCGCGTGGTGTCCCACACGTTCTTGGCCTGAACGAACACGCCCTGCGCGGTCTCGGGGCGGAGGTAGACTTTGTTGTCCTCCGACTGCGTGAGACCCGCCCATGATTCGAACATGAGTTTGAACGCCGAGGGTGCTCCGAGTTCCCCGCCGCAGCGCGGGCATGGGTCTTGGAGGCCTGTGGCGTTCAACTGCTCCGTCGCGAGATGCCGCACGATCTCCGGGACGCTCGGCGGCGCCTCGGGCTGGCCGTTGACGCGCGACACCAGCAAGGACAGCGTCACCTCAGGGTTTCGAACCAGTGCGAGGTTCGGCGCCAAGCGCTTCCCCTTTGTCCGGGCCCATTTCAACAGCCTCTCGGCGTTCAGAGTTGGCGACCGGGTCGGTGCCGGCGCGGGGTCGAACTCCTGGATCACCGATTGGAACCATTCGGAGCCGGTGGCGATGACGTCCCACAACTGATCGGCGCGCACGAAGTGGCCGCACTTGGGGCACTTCCGCATGGGATCGGCGAAGCCGGCCAGGTGCCCGCTCGCCTCCCACACCTTGGGGTGCTGGATGATGCACGTCTCCACCGGCACGCACACCACCTCGCGCCCGTTGGGCCCCTTGCGCCCCCAGCACGGACGCATGATCATGTCCTCCCACCACGCGTCGCGCAGGTTCTTCTTCAACTGGGCCCCCAAAGGCCCGTAGTCCCAGAAGCCGTTGATCCCGCCGTAGATCTCCGAGGCCTGGTAGATGAACCCGCGTCGTTTGCACAGCGCCATGATGGCGTCCATGGGTTTCGCGGCGGTCGCGGCGTTGGCGGTCGTGTCGGACATCGGTGGCCTCTTCAGGGGCGATTCGTTGGATGCGGACGAAACAGGCCGAGATGGTAGCGGGCGACCGTGGCCGATCACGCCGCGCTCACGCTCGCCGCTCGCCGCGGCGCTTCGTACCCGCCGGTCCCGGCGGGCCCGGCTCCGCTCGATCCCGCCCGCCGGGGTCCGGCCGCTCCGAGGCATCGGGCACCGATGCGGTAGGCTGTGAGCGGACCTGCATGAGCACACCCCACGTCACGCTGTTCGTGGTCGCGGCCCCCGCCGAGGGCCACGCCGTCGCCCGCGCGTTCGATCTCTCATGGTGCACCGGCGAGGAAGCCTGCCCGGTGCTGTGGCGAGCGGTGGCGCTCGCGCCGGGCGTCGAGATGGTGGTCGCCGGCGTGGGCAAGGCCAACGCCGCCGCCGCGGTCGCGCGGGTCTTCGATCCGGCACGCCACGCCGTGGTCGTGAACATCGGCCTCGCCGGCGCGCTCCCGCGCTCAGGGCTCGACCTGCTGGACCTCGTCGTCGCGGACCCCAGCGTGTACGCCGACGAGGGCGTCCGCACCCCCGACCGCTTTATCGACATCGCTCGCTGCGGGTTCGCGCCGAACCAGGGCGTCGGGAACCCCAGCGTCGCGGTGCCACCCGATTCCGCCCTGCGCGACCGCCTCGCGGCACGCCTGAAGGCCCGCGTCGGCCCGGTGGCGACGGTCTCGACGTGCTCGGGCCGCAACGGCCTGGCGCTGCGCGTGGCGGCAGGAACCGGGGCGATCGCCGAGGTGATGGAAGGCGCGGCGGTGGGCTTCACGATGATGCGCCTCGCGCGCGAAGCGGGCACGTGCCCGGCGTTCGCCGAGGTCCGCGTCATCAGCAACACAACCGGCAACCGCTCGCGCCAGCGCTGGGACCTGGACGGGGCGCTGGCGCGGGTATCGGAAGTTGCGCGGGTCATCGCGGGAGCGTGACCGCGGCGAGCGAGCGATCGATCAACGCCCGACTGACCCGTCCTCGGTTCAGTGCCGATCACTCTTGACCGCGTCGCGTCGTTGACCCGGAAATCCGGAGCACTGACCGGAAGACCGGTCCGGGGCACACCGCGAGTGTGAGCGAGATCGTCTTGGTGCCGGGCACGGGCCGGAGACCGGTGCCTCCTGCGCCGATACCATCCGTCATGCGCCACGAAACTCTCTCGTCCCCCCCCATCGCCGCCAGCGTTCTCAATCTGATCCGCCGCGTCGACCCCGAGGCCGCCGGGATGCTCGAGCGGGAGGAGGCCCGCCAGCACTCCACGCTCGAACTGATCGCCTCGGAGAACCATGTCTCCGCGCCGGTGATGCACGCCATGGGCACCTGCCTCACAAACAAGTACGCCGAGGGGTACCCGGGGGCCCGCTACTACGGCGGGTGCGAGTTCCATGATCAGGTCGAGACCCTGGCCCGCGAGCGCGCGAAGCAGATGTTCGGCTGCAGGTTCGTCAACGTGCAGCCCCACTCGGGCGCGCAGGCCAACGCCGCGGTGTTCCTCGCCCTGCTCAACCCCGGAGACACGTTCGCCTCGCTCGTGCTCGCCGACGGCGGGCACCTCTCGCACGGGCTGAAGGTGAACATGAGCGGCAAGTGGTTCAACGCCGTCCACTACCCGCTGCACTACGACGCCTCCCACAAGGACTTCGAGCGCATCGACTACGACGCGGCCCGCGCCGTCTGCCTGGAGCACAGGCCCAAACTCATCATGTGCGGCTACTCGGCGTACCCGCGCGTGATCGATTTCGCCCGCTTCCGCGCCATCGCCGACGAGTGCGGCGCCCTGCTCATGGCCGACATCGCCCACATCGCCGGCCTCGTCGCCGCGGGCGTCCACCCCTCCCCGTTCCCGCACGCCCACGTCGTCACCACCACCACCCACAAAACCCTCCGCGGGCCCCGCGGCGGGCTCATCATGACCGACGACGAGGAGCTCTCAAAGAAGATCGACCGCGCTGTCTTCCCCGGCATGCAGGGCGGACCCCTCATGCACGTCATCCTCGCCAAGGCCATCGCTTTCGGCGAGGCCCTCAAGCCCGAGTACAAGACCTACCAGCAGCAGGTCGTCAAGAACGCCCGGGCACTGGCCAACAGCCTCCAGAGCAAGGGCTACCGCATCACCAGCGGCGGCACCGACAACCATCTCATGCTCGTCGACCTCCGCGCGCGCGACGCCGGCCTCACCGGCGCCGACGCCGAGAAGTGGCTCGAAACCGCCGGCATCATCTGCAACAAGAACGGCATCCCACGCGACCCGCTCCCGCCGAAGGTCACCAGCGGCGTGCGCCTCGGCACGCCCGCGACCACCACACGCGGGCTCAAGGAGCCCGAGATGGCCGCCATCGCGGACTTCATCGACCGCGTGCTCATCAGCAAGGGCGACGCCAAGGTGACCCAGCAGGTCCGTTCCGAAGTGCGGGCGCTCTGCGAGCGGTTCCCGATGCCGCACTAAAGCCACGAACCGGGGGGGGCGCGGAGAGCGCGGAGCGGGAAGCAAGGTTGTGCGTTCTACCTCGGCGTGGCGCCCTGCGGCCCCGGCCCCGCCGTCCCCGGAGCGCCGAGCAGCACGCTGGCGCTCCCGCTGGAGATGATGACGAGGTTGTCGATGACCGCCGCGTCGGTGGGTGAGCGCGGCAACTCAAAACGGGCCTGGCTGATGAGCTTGCCGCTGGCGGTGGAGACCAGGTGGGCGCCGTACACGGACGGGGTGCCGTCGCCCATCGGCGGCTGGAGCGGCGCCTGCTCGACAAGCAGGGCCGCCCCGGAGGACAGCAGCGGCAGGCGCACCACGGTCTCGGAGCCCAGGGCGTCAGCCCCGACGACCTTGCCGGCGGCGTCGTGGATGACCAGCCCGCGGGTGCTGAGGATGGCGGTGCGGGGGGCCCCGGGGGCGGTCCCGGGAGCCACGCCGGGGGCGGGCGGAACGCTCGCGGCCTCGGCGTCGATGAACAACTGCTCGGCCTTGCCGAGCGTGTCGAGCGCGTCGGGGGTCATCTCGCCCGTGTCGGCGTTCAGCAGCCGGAACCGCCCGTCGGCGTCCCGTGTCACCAGCCGCCCGGGCACGGCCCAGGCGTCCACGCTGTCGCGCGCCGTCGGGGCCTCGTTGCGCCACCGGGATTCGAGCCGGTACGCGTCCACGCACGCGATGGCGTCGGCGGAGGCGTACACCACCCAGCCCTCCGGCGTGATGCGCACCCAGCGCGTGTCGGTCGGCTCGCTCAGCACGCCCTGCGAGACGCCCGTCCGCGCCCCCAGCACCTGCACCACGCAGCGGGCCGCGCCGGGCTGATCATCGTCCGCCGCGGGCGGGCGGTCGGCGGGGT
>CAZDYM010000062.1:0-10198 GCA_964509325.1 uncultured Phycisphaeraceae bacterium | reverse complement strand
CCGGCGAAAAGCGCGTCGCCGCCTCGCCCGTCTCGACGGGCCGCACGATGTGGACGCGGTCCCCGGCGTGTTCCGCGTGGGTGGGGGTGTCGTCGGGAAGGTGCTGGTTGAGCGCGCCGCCGTCGTGCAGCGTCATCAGCTGCATGCCCAGGCAAACACCCAGCACCGCGGCCTGCGGACGCCGCTCGAGCGCCCGCAGGAGGGCCTCTTCGAATCGCTGGCGCTCGGGCGCGACGAGCTTCGCCGCGGGGTGCGTCGGCTCGCCGTAGCCCTCGGTCCGCGGGTCGTCGCCGCCGGTGAACAGAAAGCCGTGAAACGCGTCGGCGTAGCCGCGCGCCACGCTGTCGATCACCTCATCGCTCACCCCCGCCGCGGGAACGCCCAGCAGCACCGGCAACCCGCCGCAGCGCACGACGGCGTCGGCATACCGACGCCGGACGCGAAGGTCCGTGTCGTCCACCGAACACGTGATGGCGATGAGCGGTCGGGCCACGGGGGGACACCAGGCACAAGGCACAGAGCACAGAGCACAGAGCACAAGAAGAAGCGTCTCAGATGGTACAGCCTCTTCCCGATTCCCCGGTGCCCACGCCCTCCGATCACCTCTTTCCGATCCGCGCTTCCGTGAAGTGCCGGATCGCCAGCCGCACCGTCTCCATGGCCTCGACGCGGTGGTCCCAGCCCTGCGGCTCGATCGTCACGCCTTCCAACTGCTTGTACGACACGAAGAAGTGCTCGACCTCGCGCAGAAAGTGCTTGGGCACGTCCTCGAGCTCCTGGAACTCGGCGAACAGCGGGTCGGAGTTGGGCACGGCCAGAACCTTGTAGTCACCCGACCCGCGGTCGAGCATCTTGAACCCGCCCACGATCCGCGCCTCGATCAGGCACCCGCTGAACGTCGGTTCGTTCACCATCACCAGGATGTCCAGCGGGTCCCCGTCGTCGGCGAGCGTCTGGGGGATCAGGCCGTAGTCGCCCGGGTAGTGCGACGCGGAGTAGAGGTAGCGGTCGAGTTTGATGAACCCGGTCTTCTTGTCGATCTCGTATTTGTTCCGCTTCCCCTTGGGGATCTCGATGATGCAGTTCACGACCCCCGGCGTGTCCGTGCCGGGGGAGACGTGGACGAGGCGTCGCGGGTCGAAGAGCATCAGGCGAGTGTAGCGGCAAGCCCGCAGGACCGACGACGGCCGCGCGACCGACGCCCGGCGCCGCCCGAAAAGGAAGCCGACCCCGGGCGCAAGCGGGTTCGGCGGGGGCGGTTAACGCCGCCGGTCCGGCGCTCACTTGGGCGCGACGATCACTCGGGAACGCTCCCACGACTCGCCCATGTCCCTCAGCCCGTTCGACGCGCGGCGCATGCCCTCGATGAAGTCGCGCACCGCTTCGTTGAACCGGTCGGCACGCTCCTGGGCGTTGCGGGCGGCGGTCTCGGTGCGGACCGGGCGGAGAGAGGGCTGTTCGCGCGTCATGGCTGGCTCCTTCGTGCGTGCGTGCGGCGGTGTCAGCCGCGCCGGTCGCGTCTGACGTAGGGATCATCACAACCGCCACGCGGGCCGTGCCATGCGGAGTTTCCCTCGAACCGCGCGGGAGTTCCCGCGGTTTCCATCTCGGACGTTGCGGCGCCATCGCGCCGTCCGTCCCAGCCGTGGCGGCCAGACCGAGGCCGCGCCAGCGCGTGAAACGGCCCGCGCCTCGCGGCGCGGGTCGTGACGCTCTCTGAGCGGACGGCGAGGGGTTACGCCGCGACCCGCGCCTCTTTGGAGTTCCCCAGCGAGGCGTGGAACCTCTTTCCCTGGCGCGGGGCGGGCACCGGGGCGGGGGCGCCGTGCGGGGCGCTTTCGACCTTGAAGCGGCCCACGAGCGACTGCAGCTGCTCGGCCTTTGCCGACAGTTCGCCCGCGGCCTGCGCCGACTGCGACGCGGCGCTGCTGCTCTCGCGCGACACCGCGCTGATCGACTCGATGCTCCTGGCGATCTGCTCGCTCGCCGCGGACTGCTGCTCCGCCGCCGCCGCGATGGACCGCACCATCTCCGCCACGCTCTCGGCGCTGGCGACGATGCTCTGCAGGCTCTCGCCCGCCTGGGCCGCACGCTTGCTGCCCACCTCCACCTGTTCGGTGCCGGCGGTCATCCGCTCCACGGCGGTGGAGGTCTCGCGCTGGATTTCCTTGATGCTCGTCGCGATCTCCTCCGTGGCCTTGGTGGTCCGGTCGGCCAGCTTCCGCACCTCGTCGGCGACGACGGCGAAGCCACGCCCGTGCTCGCCCGCCCGCGCCGCCTCGATCGCCGCGTTCAGCGCGAGCAGGTTCGTCTGGTCGGCGATGTCGTTGATGACGTCGACGATCTGCCCGATCTGCTCGCCGCGGCGGCCGAGGCTCGTGACCGCCTCGGCCCCCGACTCCACCGCCGAGCGGATCGCGTTCATGCTCTGCACGGACTGGGCGACGATCTCGCCGCCCTCGCGGGCCGACTTCCCGGAGGTCTGGGCCGACTGCGCCGCCTCGCCGGACTTCCGCGCCACCTCGACCACGCTCGCCGACATCTCCTCAACCGCCGACGAGATCTGCTGCGCCTGCTGGCTCTGCTGCGCGATGCCCGCGGCCATCTCCTCGCTGCTGGCGGCGATCTGGGTGCTTGCCGCGGCGACCTCCGCGCTGGCTCGCTTCACCTCCACCACCACGTTCTGGATCTTTCCAACGAACGTGTTGAACCACGTGCCCAGTTCGCCCAGCTCGTCCCTGCGGTTCTCGTCCACGCGGGCGGTCAGGTCGCCCTCGCCCTCGGCGATGTCCTTCAGACGCGAGGTCATCGCCCGCACGGGGCCCACCACCGACCGCGTGATCGCCACCGCGAGCACCGCCGAGAGCACGACGCCGATGAACGCCGCGACCAGCGTGGTCGTCGTCATCGCCGACATCGCCGCCGTCGCGGCGGCCTCCGCCTCCTCGGTGCTCTTCTCCAGAGAATCACGCAGCGCCACGCCCTTCGCGGCGATGGCGGGACCGATGGCGTCCAGCCGCTGCGTGACAATCGTGTTCCGCTGCTCCACGGTCGCGGCGGCCTTCTCGGCGGCCGCGTTGTACGTCCCGATCAACTCCTGGGCCTTGGCCAGGTGGGACTTGATCTCGGCGTTCTTCTCGCTCTTGATCGCGGTCTCCAGCATGTCCGACGCGGCTTTCAGTTCATCCCCCACCGAACGGATCATCTCCGCGTTCATCGTCCCGATCCCCCGGACCACCGACAGGCGCGCCTGCATGAGGGCGAACAGGCCCTTCGAGGCCAGCTCGACGCCGTTCAGGTCGTTCTCTTCGATCTGCTCGAGCTTGACCTTCTCAAGCAGCGAAGCGAGTTCCGAACCCGTCGGGTTCAGCTCGTCGGAGACGATCGTCTCACGCGACTCGATCGCCTTGACCGCGTCACGGAACGCCGCCGCGTAGTCATCGACCAACGTGCGGATGTCGGCGATCAGGGCGCGCCGCTCGGGGTGCGTGAAGCGCTCGGCCTCCTGAACCCCGGCCTCCACCTTCTTCAGCGTCTCTCCATAGGACTTGACAAGCGATTCGTCCCGCGTCAGCAGGTAGTCCTTGGCGCGCATCCGGAGTGTCAGCACGTCCGACATGATCGTCGCGCCGAGGTCCCTGTTGTCCGCAAGGCGGATGAGTTCGCTCACCTGATCGCTCGACTTCTCGGACGACACGAACACCACGCCGGCGGTGGCGATCATCACCGCCGTCAGAGCCCCGAAACCCAGGCCCAAGCGCTTCCCGATGGTCAATCGCATGTGCAACCCCTTTTTCAACTGCTGCCGTGGCAGGATGAGGTCTGTCCCCGCCGGCCCGGGCGACGATCGCACGCGCCGGTGCACTGGGTATCGGGGTGTTGGCGGCGTTCCGCCATCAGGGAATCCCCGCAGCCTCGCCGCATCGCCCACGGCTCGCCTCGTCGCCCACGGGTAGTTGGCGAGACAGCGAGCGCCTCAGCCGTGGGCTCCGCCGCGCCGGCACGGCGCGTCAGCGCAGCCCGTACTCCTTCAACTTGCGGTACAGCGTGCGCTCTCCGATCCCCAGCATCTGGGCCGCGGCCTCGCGGTTCCCTCCCGTCAGCCGCAGCGTTTCGCGGATGGCCCGCTTCTCCAGTTGCTCGAGGCTTGTCCCGGCCAGCCCGCCCGCGGGGACGCTCGCCGCCTCGTCGGCCGCCGCGCCTGCGTCGTCCGGCGTCGTGATGTCCGCCGGGATGTGGCGCACGTCCAACGTGGCGGGGGCGTTCGCGGGCGTCCCGGCGGTCCCCATCACCACCATGTTCTGCACGACGTTCAGCAGTTGCCGCACGTTCCCGGGCCAGTGGAACGCCGTCAGACGCATCATCGCCGCGTCCGTGACATCCGGGGCGGCCCGGTTCAGGTCGGCGGCGAACCGCGACACCGCGTGACGCACGATCCGGGGGATGTCCTCGCGACGCTCCCTCAGCGGCGGGAGATGCACCTCCGCACCCTTGATCCGGAACAGCAAGTCCTCCCGGAACCGACCCTGCTGGCAGGCCTGCTTCAGGTCGCGGTTGGTGGCGCTCACGAACCGCACGTCGACGTGCCTGGCCTCGTTCGACCCCAGCCGCACCACCTCGCCGCTTTCCAGCACGCGCAGCAGTTTGCTCTGCATCGTCATCGGCATGTCGCCGATCTCATCCAGGAACAGCGTGCCCCGGTCGGCGTAGGCGAACACCCCCTCGCGGTCGCGCTCGGCCCCCGTGAACGCGCCCTTCACGTGCCCGAACAACTGGTCCTCGAGCAGGCTCTCGGCCTGCCCGGCGCAGTTGAACGCGACGAACTTCTTGTCTTTCCGCAGCGAGTGCCGGTGGATCGCGCTCGCGATCAGCTCCTTGCCGGTGCCGCTCTCGCCGGTGATCAGCACCGGCAGGTTCGACGGCGCCACCGCCCGCACCGTGTCGAGGATCCGCCGCATCGCCTCCGAGCCCGCGATGATGCCCTCGAACCCGTCGTGCTGAACGAGGTCGCCCAGACCGGCGCCCTGGGCGTCGCCCGCGGCGTGCCTGAGCAGCACCGTCTCCGCCGCCCGGTTCACCAGGGCCCGGAACACCTCAAGGTCCAGGGGCTTCTCGATGAAGTCATACGCCCCGTGCTTGAACGCGGCCCGCGCTGTCGGCACGTCGCCGTGCGCCGTGACCATGATCGTCTCGGCGCTCGGCTGGAACTGGCGCGCCGCCTGCAGGACGCGCATCCCCGCGTCGGCGCCGCCGTCGCCCACCGGCCCGGCGGGAGTGGGTTGCCCGGCGCAGGCGGGCATCCGCAGGTCCGTCACGATCACGTCGAACGAGCCGTGCTTCAGTTCGTCGAGCGCGTCCTTCACCGCGTGCACGAGCGTGCACACGTGACCGGGCTTCTTCAGCGCGTCGGCCATCACGTCGGCGTGCTCGACCTCGTCCTCGACGATCAGCACCTGGGCTCGGGGGACACTCGGGGGCATCGGGGAGGAGTGTAGTGGCGCCTCGACGGCCCGCCGGTCACGCCGCCCCCGGCCCGCCCGGATCGCCCGGACCGCCCGGACCGCCCGGACCGCCCGGACTGCCTCACCCCGTCCGGGTCCCCGCGCACAACGCGATCGCCATCGCGTCCGCCACGTCGGGCGGCTCGGGCGCGACCGGGAGATTCAGCACCGTCGCCACCGCCGCCTGCACTTGCGCCTTCTTGGCGTGCCCGTTGCCCGTGATCGACTTCTTGACTTCCGTCGGCGGCAGTTCGGTGATGGACAGCCCGGAACGCCGACACGTCAGCAGCACCACCCCCCGCGCGTGACCCATGACGACCCCCGTCATCGGATGAGCCCCGTGGGCGTACACGGCTTCGACCGCGGCGTGATCGGGCCGGGTCCGCTCGATCAGTTCGAGCAGGTCGCGCTCCAGCTCGACGAGCCGGTCCGCCACGCTCGCCGCCGGATCGAACCGGAACACCCCGGCCTCCACCACCCCGGCCCGCCCGCCGGAGGGCTCGACATCCAGCACCGCGTAGCCGGTGAGGCGAAGCCCGGGATCAATGCCAACGGTGCGCACCCGCGGAGCGTAGGGAATCAGAGTGTGAAACTCAAAGCACGGAGCGCGAAGCGCGGGCGGGCCGCCGCGCGTGAGGGCGCTGTGTCTTGATGAGTGCTCTGTGCCCGGTGCGCCGTGCCCGTGGCTTTGCGTTGGCCCCCGCGCTCACTCCTCCAGCCGCACCCACGTCTCGACCCGCGAACCGATCGTGCCCGCGATCCTGGGGCACGGGTCCGGGTCGGCGAGATACGCGATCAGGTTCGTGTGCTCGGTGATGCTGCGGTTGAAGCCGATCCAGTGGATCGACAGCGCGAGGAGGATCGCCGCGCAGGCCCAGGCGCAGACCTCCATCCGCCGCTCCGCCCGCTTGACGTACAGGCACCAGCACGACAGCCCCATCGTGAGCAGTTTGAAGCCGACGATCGTCTCGGTGGTCCCGAAGCGGGCCAGCCACCGGGCGATCGGGTTCGCCTCGGGCAGACCGATGGTGGTCATGTACGCCAGCGTGCACAGCAGGTCGGCCACGCCCATCATCAGGATCGCGGCGATCAGCAGGATCACCCGCCGCGAGCCGGCCTGCTGCGCGGCGTTGAGCACCGGCCCGCGGCTGGGCCGCAGCAGCAGGTCCAACTGGTTTCCCGGCAGGGCGGTCATGCTCCACCTTTCCGCTGGCGAGGCGGGGCCGGCGAGGGGGCCCGGCTCACGCCGGCGCCGCCCGGGCCCAACGAGCCGGGTGCATCGGCCACGCCCGCCGGGCGGTTCAATCCCGCGGCACCGATGGCTCGTAGAGTTGTTCGAGCGTGCGGGATGCGAGGTTTCGACGGGCTGCGAGGTGCACGCCCCTGGTCCCAAACTCGGTGCGGGCTCGGCACCGTCTCGGAAAGGAAGCCAGCGTGGGACGACTCGCCGAAGGGCATCCAGAACCGCGGTTCTCTCGGACCTTGATCCCTGCGCTCGCGGTCAGCCTCGCGGCGGGTCTTTGCTTTTGGTTGGCCGAATCACCGGTGACCGCCCAGGTCGTGGGCTCGGTGTACATGGACGACTCGCCCTCGGCGCAGGACGGGCTGGCCCGCGCCGTCGAACTCGCCGCCGTCGGCAACCTCGACGAGGCCTCCAAGGTTCTCCAGCGGCTGCTGGATGAGTCGGCGGACCTGCTCCTGCTCGAGAGCGCCGCCGACGCGGACCTCTTCGTGACCGTCCGCAAGCGGGTCCACTTCGAGCTGCTCGCCAACCCGAAACTCCTGGAGCGCTACCGCGCCCTCGAGAGCGCCCCGGCCCGCGCCCTGCTCGAAACCGACCAGGCGGCGCGGTGCGAGCGCACCCGCCTGCTCACCACCCCCGGCCTCGACGCCGCCCTCCGGGTCGCGCAGGGGGCCATCGACGCCGCGAGGTTCCACGCCGCCGCTCGCCTGCTGGCGGACCTCGACGTGCACCCCGATCTGGAGGGCGAGCGCCTGAATGCCGGGGTGACGCTCCTGTCGTCCTGCGTGTCGTTCCTGAGCGCTCTGCCCGAGAGCGAACGCGGGCTCGCCCTCGACGGCTGGACCCGGCTGCTGGGATCGTGGCGTGAACGCGCCGGTCTCAAGGGCGATGCGGGCGCGCCCGCGCCCGCCGAGATGCCCAGGCTCGAAGCCCAGCACTCGCCGCTCGAGCCGCAGCCCCCCGCGACCCTGGGCGAGGTCCTGCCGAGGCCGCTGGCCTCCGAGTACACGGGCGCCTCCATCGACGCCGTGCAGTTCCTCGCCGAGAAACTCGTCCAGAACCAGCGCGGCGTCAGCCCCCGCGCCGCCGTTCTCCACGCCGTCCCCACCGTCTCGGGCGACACCCTCTACATCAACGACTCCGAGACCATCACGGCCTGGGACCGGTACACGCTCAGCAAGCGCTGGCGGGTCCGCATCGAGCCTCCCACCACGGTGGCCAACGTCGTCGCCTCGGGCGGGCTCGGGGCCGAGGACTGCAACTGGGTCAGCGTCTCTGGACGCCGCCTCGCCACCGTCAGCGGGCTCGCCCAGCTCACCCGCACGCAGACCGAGCGGGGGATCAGCGTGCTCGACACCCGGGACGGGCGCGTCCTCTGGACCACCACGCTCAGCCAGCTCGGCCCCGAGGTCATGAACGAGAGTTTCCCCCGCGGGCCCGCGGTCATCGATCAGGGCGTCGTGGTGCTCTCGGCGGCGCGGAACTCCGTCGAGAAGCGCCTCCAGGGCGCCCTCATGATCGGGCTGGACGCCGAGACCGGGGCCCTGCTCTGGTGGCGCAACCTCGGGAGCCTGGGCGTCGTCCCGTGGGGCATGGGCTCCTTCCCCGCCGACGTGACCCGCGTCCACGAAGGCGTCGCCTACCGCGCCGACCGCATCGGCGTCATCACCGCCGTGGACACCGTCACCGGAAGGGTCCTGTGGGCCCGGCGTCTGGCTCCGGACCCCATCGCCGGGAGCGGCATCGGCCGCGGCGGCGGAGCCCGCATCGCACCCTGGGAGGGCAACACCCCGGTGTTCGAGGGCGGCCGGGTCATCGTGCTCAGCCCCGACAAGCGCATCGTCGTCTCGATCGAGGCGTCCTCGGGAAGGGTGCTGGAGCGCGTCCCCGCCCAGGCGCTGAACAACCCGGACTACCTGCTGCTGGCCTCCGGGCCGCGGGGCACGCCCCGCCTCATCGCCGTCGCGCCCAGCCAGATCGGCATGATCGACCTGAGCGAGACGGGCACCATCGGCGGCGCCACCTTCCACACGCTCGCCACGGTGCTCGCACCGGGCGTGCGCGGCCGCGTCTCCATCGCGGGGGACGAACTCGTCATCCCCACCATCGAGGGCGTCACCATCGCGCCCATCCGGCCCGGCGCTTCGCCCAGCGAGCCGCCCGAGGCCCGTCACGTGCGGCTGAACCGTTCCGGGCACGTCCTGGCGCTGGGCGGCCAGCTCATCGCCGTGGATGACCAGCAGGCCCATTCGTACCTCTTGTGGGAGACCGCCGACCGTCTGCTCGAAGACCGCATCAAGGCCGACCCGGCCAACCCCGTCCCAGCGGTCACCCACGTCGAACTCGCCTACCAGGCGGGCAAGCAGGACCGCCTCGTTCCCGCCGTCGACCGGGCGGTTCGCGCGCTTGAACGAGACCCGCTGTCCGCGGCCAGCGCCGCGGCCCGGCGGCGCTTGTTCCTCTCGATCTCCGACATGATCGAGCCGCCCGCCGACGCGCCCCAGGTTTCGCGTCTCGGCGATACCGTGCGGGCCGAGCTCACCGCGAGACTCGACATGCTCGCGGGCACACCCGCCGAGCAGGTCCGGGCCGCCTTCGCCGCCGCGAGCCTCAGCGAAGCCGCGGGCCGCGTCCCCGAAGCCGTCGAGCGCTACCAGACCGTGCTCCTCACCCCCGTGTTGGCGGCGGAGACGTACGCCCGCGGCGGGAGCACCCTCCCCGCCGACGCCGAGGCCACCCGTCGGCTCCGGAGGCTCGTCCGGGAGCACGGCCCCGTGGTCTACGCCGCCTTCGAGCAGGAGGCGGTGGCCAAGCTCGACCAGGCGCGCACCGGCGGGAGCGACGCCGACCTCGAACGCCTGGCCCGGTCCTACCCCGTTTCGTCGTCGGCGCCCCGCGCCTGGCTGGAGATCGCGCGCCGCCACCGCGCCACCGGGCGCGAGGCCGCCGCTCTGGCGGCCCTTGAAGAAGCCCTCGGCGCCGCTCAGGCCTCGCTCACCAGTTCCGACGCCCTGCTCGGCGAGGTCGGGGCGGAGGTCGTCGCCAGGAGCGTCGAATCCGACCGCCCCCGCGCCGCCCTGCGGATGATCGAGGCCGTGGACCGATCATTGGGCGGGCGCCCGCTCATCGACCCACGCAGCGGCCAGCCGGTCGATCTCGCGTCCGTCCGCGCCGCGCTCTCCGAACGCCTGTTCGCCAGCGAGCGCCGCCCCTCGGTCGGGCCATTCACCGGGCCGGTGTCGGTCCTCACCGGCTGGGGCGTTGTGTCGCCGATCTGCGGCGAGACCCCGGGCGCGCCCACCGACCGCGTGGTTCTCGCCTCCGCCACCGGCGGGCTGGGGCTGTGGCGCGCTGTGCCTCGGGGCGACGGCACCCCCACGCTCGAGCGCGTCTGGTCGGACCCCGACGCCGACGCCTTCCTCCGCATCGACGCCCGGTCCGTGCTGGTGGCGCG
>CAZDYM010000061.1:0-10198 GCA_964509325.1 uncultured Phycisphaeraceae bacterium | reverse complement strand
CGCCGGAGGGCCCGGTGGCCCGGGCCGACGCCGCGAGCGCGGCCAGCGCCGCCAGGCCGCCGACCACGAGAACGGGCCCGCGCGCCCGGCATCGCATCACGGGATGAACTCCTCATCGGGCTGCTGGTCCGTGGCGCGAAGCCCGGCGCTGTACGCATCGCGGGCGGCGACGGCCATCCGGTCGCAGGCTTCGTTCTCCGGATGCTCGTTGTGACCCTTGACCCAGTGAAAGCTGAGGCGGTGCGTCGAGCGGAGCTCGTCCAGGCGCTCCCACAGGTCCTGGTTCTTGACGGGCTTCTTGGCGGCGGTCTTCCAGCCGCGCTTCTTCCAGTCGTCCATCCACGCTTCGAGGCCCTTGAGCACGTACTGCGAATCGGAATACACCTCGACACGGCTGGGTTTCTTCACGGCGGACAGGCCGTTGATGACGGCGAGAAGCTCCATGCGGTTGTTGGTGGTTTCGGGATCGCCGCCGGAGCCGTCGACGACCTTCCCGCTGGCGGGGTGCTTGAGGATGAAGGCCCACCCGCCGGGCCCGGGGTTCCCGGAGCAGGCGCCGTCGGTGTAGAGCTCGACCAGTTGTGGGTCTGGAGGCATTGGCGAAGAGGCGAAGAGGCGAAGAGGCGAAGAGGCGAAGAGGCGAAGAGGCGAAGTCGTCGAGTGTATCGGTGAGGGTCTTGCCGACGGTCTTTGCGTCGATCAATGAGCAGCGCGTGGCGTGCCTCGAACGCACGCGGCCACTCGACCACTCAACCACGTCTTGCCCTGACGCCCAGTGCCCGGAGCCTGACGCTTTCCCCCCAGACAAGCAAAAACCCCAGACCTGCATGGCTGCAAGTCCGGGGCGTTGAGTAAGAGGGAAGCCTGGGTTGGGGGCCTGTGCTGACCCGAACCAGAGCCCGAGTCACACAGGGCAGGACCACCGCCCGCCCGAGTTATCGGACGTGCGCAGATCTCTTCAGTTGTCGCGGTACAAACCGCCCTTTTCCGAAGGGGAATGTACCAGAATTCCACGAGCCTTGCAAGGTCAGAACCGAGTTCTCACGCGATTCCATCGTGAGGATGAACGCGGGAGCGGCCCGAAGCCTTGCGTGCGATGCGATACGGGCTTTCTCGAAGCCCGGTTCCCGCGTGCGGAGAGGGTTTCGCCGCTAAATCTGGGGTGGATTCGCGGCTGAACACAACGATGGCTCTTGCGAGCCAACGGTTATCGGGGCGGCGAGATTTTTGTTGCCGAGGTTCGGGGTTCTCCCGCGCCGCGCTCCGATCGGCTTAGCGGGCCCCGGCGCGGACCACGTCGGCGGGCTCACGCCCCTGGACGATCAGGTCGCGCGTGCCGGGTGCGATGAGCCGCCTCATGAACCCGGCGAACTCCTGCTCGGCCTGGTCGAGGTCATCGTTGAAGTACGTCTGGAACACCGCCGGCCCGCCGCGGGTGGCCAGCGCGTTGACGGCGGCGCGCTCGCTGAGTTTGGCCGCGATCGCGCGGCGTTGCCCCCCCTTGACGGAGTCTTCGAGGAGCCGACGCAGCCCCGCGTTGTACTTGCCGCTCTCGCCCGAGTTGATGAAGTGCGTGAGCGCCCACAGGTGGGCGTAGAAGTCCAGCAGCGAGCCGTCGCTCTCGCCGAGGAAGTCCTGCGGCTTGGAGCGCAGGAGTTTCGAGAGCGGCATGAGGCGGTCGCGCGAGGCGGCCCTGCGGAGCTGGTCGAAGCGCTCGAGGTTGGCCCAGGGGATGAAGCTGGGCTGCCCGCCGACCCACCGGTGGCCCTCCATATATACGGCGATGCCCTCTTCGAGCCAGGTGGGGAGCGGGTCCTTGAAGGTGCGCTGGGTGTACTGGTGCCAGCCCTCGTGGGCGGCGATGGCGAGGGTGTCGAAGAGGCCCAGGTCGTAGTAGACCCCGATGCCGTTGAAGGCGTACCCGCCGCGCTGGATGCGGGTGAGTTCCCCGGCCTGGTCGGGCATGAGCCGGTTGGTGAGGCGTTCCCACTGGGGGCGGTTGTCCATGAGGTAGGTGTCGAGGCGCTGGGGCGGGGCCGGGAGCGGCGCCTGGGGGACCAGGGCCGTCCGGTAGTGGGCCAGCGCGTACTCGACGAACGTGATCATCCGGGAACGGATGACCTGGTTCTTCTCGGTGGTGTAGATGCGGTAGTGCTCGGTGCGGACGACGGCGCCCTTGACTTCGCCGAAGGACCAGTCTTCTTCCGCCAGGATGCCCGGGGTGGGTTCGATGGCGCCGGCGGCGCCGAGCGAGACGTGCTGCGGCGGCCCGGAGCACGACCCCGGCGCGAGCGCCGCGAGCGGGAGCAGGGCGACAACGGCGCGGGTGGTGTGACGTGGCATCGTGGAACTGTACGGGCCAGGGGTGGTGAGGATGCGGTGGTCGGCGGCGCCGGCCCGGTTAGACTCTGGTGAGCGCGATGAAACTGCCCAACGGACAACCCGGCGTGTGGCCCGCCATCGGCGCCGGGCGGTTCGCGGCGCGGATCGTGCGCGACAACCCGGTGGGCTGCCGCGTGTGTCTCGTGGGTCTCCCGGACGACCTCGGGGTCCGTCTGAACAACGGGCGGCCTGGCGCGAAAGGGGGACCCACGGCGTTCCGCGCGGCCCTGGCGCGGTACGGGACGGCGTGGGACGCCGAGAGCGAACTCGAACTGAATGTCGCGGTGTTCGACGCCGGGGACGTGACGCCCGCGCCGGGCGACGACGCGGCGGCGCTGCACAAGACGCACGCCCGCGTGACCGAGGCGTTGCTGGCGGTTCACGAGGCCGGGATGGTGCCGGTGTGCGTGGGGGGCGGGCACGACCTGACGTTCCCCGCCGTGAGGGCGTTGGCGCAGCACCGCGGCGAGATGTCGGGCCCCCTGGGGGGCATCAACGTCGACGCCCACCTGGACGTGCGCGAAACGGCGGGCAGCGGCATGGCGTTCCGCGCGCTCATCGAGGGTGGGTTCGTCGACCCGCGGAAGTTCACCGTCGTGGGCGCGGGGCTGTTCGCCAACACCAAGGAGCACCACCAGTGGCTGACCAGCCGCGGGGCGCGGGTGCTGGGGGTGGAGGGTGTGATGGAGTACGGCGTGTCGGACGCGGACACGTTCGCGCGGAGCATGCGGAAGGCGGCCATCGGCTCGTCGCAGCGCCTGGGAACGGGGTTCGTTTCGATCGACCTCGACGCCATCGACGCCAGCTACGCCCCGGGCGTGAGCGCCATGAACCCCATGGGTCTGAGCGTGCGCCAGGTCGAGCAGATCGCCCGCGAGGCGGGCGAGCACCCGGCGGTGCGGCACTTTGACCTGATGGAACTCTCGCCCCCGAACGACAAGCCTCCCGAGGGGGCGGGGGCCGCGGCCGGCGCGGGCATGACGGCCCGAATCGCGGCGCTGCTGTTCCTCAGCTTCATCCGGGGTTTCGCGGAGCGCGCCGGATGAGGGTCGTGTTCCGCGACGCGCGCGTGCTGACGCTTCTGCCGGGAGTCCCCGCGGGGGCGGTCGGCGCCGCCTCGGCGTGCGGAACAATGCCGGTCGAGCGCGTCAACCCCGGGCCGTTGCGCGGCGCGATGCTCGGTGAACTCGGGGTGATCGCCCGCGCCGATGTGGTGGCGGAAGACGGGGTGGTGGTTTCGGTCGAATCGTCTGGTGGTGAAGAGCACCGACTCGCGAGGACGCGAGTCGGTGGCGCATCACTCGGTGACACGGTCGAGATCGACGCGGCGGGGCGGGTGCTGATGCCGGGCTTTGTCGATGCCCACACCCACGCGCTGTGGGCGGGGGACCGTCTGGATGAGTGGGAGATGAAACGCCGCGGCGTGCCCTATCTCGAGATCCTCAAGGCGGGCGGGGGCATCATGTCCACGGTACGGGCGGTGCGGGCGGCGTCGGAGCACGCTCTGGCGGCTTCGCTCCGAACGCGCCTGCAGGCGATGCTCCGCGAAGGAACCACGACGGTCGAGATCAAAAGCGGCTACGGCCTGACGACGGGCGACGAGTTGAAGATGCTCTCCGCGATCCGTCGGTTCGCGGGCCCGACCGGGCACGTCGTGCCGACCGCGCTGATCGGGCACGCGGTGGACGCCGAGCAACCGGACTTCATCGAGCGGACCATCGGCGAGACCCTCGACGCGGTGCACGCGGCCCACGCGGGTCTGGCCGTCGACGCGTACTGCGAGAACGGCGCGTGGTCGCTGGAGCAGTGTGTGCGCTTGTTCGAGCGGGCGCGGTCGCTCGGGCATCCGTTCCGCGTGCACACGGACCAGTTCAACGAGTTGGGGATGACGCGGTGGGCGGCGGAGCACGGGGCCCTGAGCGTGGACCATCTGGAAGCGTCGTCCGCCGAGACGCTGCGGATGGTGGCGAAGTCGAACACGTTCGGCGTGATGCTTCCGTGCGCGGGGTTCCACACCGACGGGCGGTACGCGGACGGTCGGCGGTTTGTTGATGAAGGTGGGGCGCTGGTGATCGCGACGAATCTGAACCCGGGCTCGGCGCCGTGCGGCTCGATGCCGATGGCCGTCGCGCTGGCGGTGCGGTTTCTGAAGTTGACGCCGGCGGAAGCGATCGCGGCGTGCACGCGCAACGCCGCGTGCCTCTTGGGGCTGCACGATCGGGGCGTGATCACGCCGGGGGCGCGGGCTGACCTGATCCTCCTGCGACACACCGATGAGCGGATGCTGGCCTATGAGTTCGGGGGGAACCCCGTGGACGTGGTGGTGCAAGGCGGGGAAGTGATTTGAGCGCACCCGGCCGCTAAAGTTCGACCAGATGTCGCTGCTCACCCGCAAGCCGAAGATGTCCCCCGCCGAGGTCGATCTCGCGTACACCGCCGCTCAGAAGGTGGTCGAGGTTCACCGGCATCTGTCGGGGTTTGTGCGGGTCGGGATGACGTTGGCGCAGGTGGACGCGGAGGCGGCGCGATTCATGGGGACGATCGGGGTGTCGTCCTGCTTTTTCCGCTACTCGCCCAAGGGGCACACCCCGAAACTGCCGCCGTTCCCCTCCCACACCTGCCTCAGCCTGAACGAGTGCGTCGTCCACGGGCACGTCGGCTACCCGGCGAACGACACCAGGCTGCAGCCCGGCGACCTGTTCAAGATCGACGTCGGCGTGTTCTGGAAGGGATGGGTGGGCGACGCCGCGTGGACGTACTCCATCGGAGAGCCGTCGGCGGAGAACCGTCGCCTGATGGCGTGCGGCAAGCAGGCGCTGGCCCGCGGCATCCCCATGCTCCGCCCCGGCGCGATGTGGATCGACTGGGCCCGCGAGGTCCAGGCCTGCGTCGAGAAGGAGCACGGTTATAAGTGCGTGCGCGGGCTGGGAGGGCACGGCATCGGGCTGAAGAACCTGCACGGGCCGCCGTTCGTCTCGAACGTCGTTCCGGGGTTCGATCAGGAGTGGCGCGAGGCGTACCACCGCATCACCCCGGGCACCCTCGTCGCCGTCGAGCCCATGGTCGCCGTCGGCACCGGCACGCACGTCGACGGCGGGAAGCGGTTCCCTTGGCCGCAGATCAGCGCCGACCGCTCGATGACGGTCCACTACGAGGCGGACGTGCTGGTGACGGAGGACGGGCCGCGGGACTTGACCGAGGGGATGACGGGTCTGCCGGACGTGGTGGGGTGAGGCCCCGCTCCGCGGCGCGAGCGCACGCGTCGCGTGAGCGATGGGCGGATCAGTCCGCGCGGATATCCAAACCGATATCGACGCTGACGGCCTGATGGGTCAGCGCGCCGCAGGAGATGCGGTCGACGCCCGTGGCCGCGATGGCGCCGACGGTGTCGAGCCGGACCCCGCCGCTGGCTTCGAGTTCGACCGAGCGCCCGCCCGCATCAAGAATCGCGTTGCGCATCGCCACGGCCTGGCTGAGTTGGTCGGTCGACATGTTGTCCAGGAGGATGATGTCGACCGCTCGTGTGCCATCTGGAAGCGCCGGGATGGCGAGGACGGCCCCGAGTTGTTCGAGCGAATCGACTTCAACTTCGACAAAGCGAAGCCCGTGCGGCGCTCGTGAACGTGCCGAACCCGCCGCGGCACGAACGGTCTCGCCCAGGATCTCGAGCGGGACGCCCGCGAGGTGGTTGTCTTTGATGAGGACGGCATCGTGGAGGCCGAGGCGGTGGGAGGAGCCGCCGCCGCAGCGCACGGCGTACTTCTCGAGGACGCGCAGGCCCGGGGTTGTTTTGCGGGTGTCGTAAAGCCGCGCGGGCGATCGCGGCGCTTCGCGCTCCATCCGCGCGACGAAACGGCTGGTCAGCGTCGCCACGCCGCTGAGGCGCGAGACGAGATTCAGCATCGTCCGCTCGACCGTGAGCACCATCGAAGCGGGCCCGGTGACGGCGGCGAGCGTCTGGCCCGCGCTGACGGACGTGCCGTCCCGGTGGAACCCGTGCAGCGCGCAGGCCCGATCCGCGCCGAAAACCCGCAGCAGTTCGGGCAGGCACGCCAGCCCGGCGACCACGCAGGGCTCTCGGGCGTTCAGTTCGGCGTACACCGTCTTGCCCCCGCCCGCGACGGCCCGGCTGGTCACGTCGCACGCGGAACCGCCGCCCCCCAGGTCTTCGTCTCGCGCGAGTTCAAGCAGCCGACGAACAAGCCCGGTTGCTTCGAACCGGGCGTAGAGGTCGGGCAGCGAGAGGTCGTTGAGATCGTCGCGCGGGCTGGGCATGGTGGGGCGGAGGGCCCCGAGCTCGCGCTCAGGGCCCGGACGGATGTTCTATGACGACGCCTTCATCTTCCGCACCGCGCTTGTGGTGCTGCGGCCCTCGGCGATCGGGATCAGGTGGACCTTGCCGCCGTAGGACTCGACGAAATCGCCCCCCACCACTTGTTCGCGCGAGTAGTCGGCGCCCTTGCACAGCACGTCGGGGCGCAGCCGCTCCAGCACGCGCTCGGGCGTGTCCTCGTCGAACACCACGACGATGCCGACGGACTCCATCTCGCTGAGCACGTCGGCGCGGTCGTCCTCGGGGTGGATGGGGCGCTCCGGGCCCTTTTTCTGACGGCGCACGCTCGCGTCGCTGTTGATCGCCACCACCAGCAGGTCGCCCAGCGCGCCCGCCTCGCGCAGCAGTTTGATGTGCCCGCTGTGGATGATGTCGAAGCAGCCGTTGGTGAAGACGATGCGCCGCCCCTCCCGCCGCGCCGCCGCGACCTCGACCGCGGCCTCGTCGAGCGTGCGACGCTTGCTGTGCCTCGGCAGGTGCTGGCTGATGAGGCTGCGGTGGACCCGTTCGAGCGGGATCGGCTGCACGCCGAAGACCTCGACGGCGAGCCCGGCGGCGGCGTTGGCGAAGCGCACCGCGTCCGGCCACGCGACGCCGTTGGCCCGCGCCGCCATCAGCGCCGCGAGCATCATGTCCCCCGCGCCGGTCACGTCGTACACCTCGCGCGCCACGGTCGGGACGTGGCGCGGACGCCCCCCGCGCTCCAGCAGCAGCGCCCCGTGCCTGTCCAGGGTCAGGACCACCGAGTCGGACCGGAGCTGTTCCAGCAGCACCCGGGCGACCTCGCCGTTGTGCGCCGGGTCGGCGCCGGGGTGGGTCTTCATGCCGGTGGCGGCCTCGGCCTCGTTGCGGTTGGGGGTGATGGAGGCGCAGCCGCGGTACTTCGAGTAGTCGCTGAGTTTCGCCGGGTCGACCAGCACCGGCTTGCCGTGGGCCCGCGCCGCCTCGATCACGCGCCGGCACACCTCCGGCGTGCACACGCCCTTGTTGTAGTCCTCGATGGCGACGACGTCGCACGCCGCCACGCGCGCCTCGAAGGCGCCCACCAGACGCTCCAGCGCCCGCCCCGAAACGGGCTCACGCGACTCGTAATCGACCCGGAACATCTTCTGCGGGTGACGCGACTGCGCCAGCCCCACCAGGTTCTGTTTCACCGTGGTCGGACGCTCGGCGTCGCGCACCAGCCCCTCCGTCCCCACGCCCGCCTGCCGCAGAGCCGCCGAGAGCGTGTCCGCGTGGGCGTCGTCGCCGACCACCCCCACCGCCTCGACGTGCCCGCGCAGCGCCACCAGGTCCATGCACACGTTCGCCGCTCCCCCCGGCATGGACTCGGTCCGCCGGGCGTGCAGCACCGGCGCCGGCCCGTCGGCGCTCAGGCGTTCCGCATCGCCGTAGACCAACTGGTCGAGCATGAAATCCCCGACCACCAGCGCCCGGAACGGCTTCCAGCGGTCGAGGTGCTCCAGCAGGTGGGACATCCGCGAACTTTAGGCTTTTCATAGGGCCGGAACCCGGCGGCCCAGACGGACCCGGGCAATCGCACGATCATCAGCCCTCCCCTCCCCGCACGACGAACTCCCGCCTCTCGCGGCGTGGAGCGCCGACCGGGTGCTCAGGTTCACCTCTTGACCTCAAGTCCGGCTGGACGTCCGTCGTGCGGCCCGAACCCGCGCCCGCTTCGGGATCGCCCCGGCGGAGCGCACCCCTGACACGCAACCGCCCCGAGACCAATCGGCCACGGGGCGGCGGGAATGATGCTCGGGGGTGCCGTCGGACCCGGGGTATCAAGGGAGCCCCGGGGTGTCCGCTGACGGTTTACGCGTAGACGTTCTCAAGCGGGTCGATCGGGCCGGCAAGATCCTTGGCCAGTTCGTTCACGGCCTTGTCGAGCCGGGAATCGATGTCGTAGGTCCCGCCCTCGATCTCCGCACGGATGCGCCGAACCAGGTCTTCACGGATCGGGGTCGGCCCGCTGGCCAACGCGCGGGCCTGCTCCGAGAGTTCGACGCGGTCCACGCGCTCCGAGCCCGTGGTCGGGGCGCCCGCGACCGCGCCGGAAAGGACGCCGCGACGCCCCGCGAGGGCATACGATGCGCTGGGGGTGCCGGTCGCCCCGAACGTGCTGTTGGTGAGGTTGATGGGGTTCATGGGTTGCTCCACCGGACGCACGGTGATCGGCGCGCGTCCAACATCTTGCTGGGAACCTGGCGCGGCGACGGGGGGATCGAACCCGGGGCCGAGCCGTACGTCTCTGTCTCCGACTTGGGATGCGTCGGCGGGTGGTCCCGTTCCGAGGCGGCCCGTGCCGTGTGACCCCTGATGTATCGTCGCCCAGGCTTCGCACCCATGAATCTGCACGATCCTGATAAGTTGCACGTAAATCTCTCTTATTCATAGACTTATGCCGATAACCGACCCTTGGACGAGCCCGAAAAAATGACCCGGTTTGGCACCCCCGCTTGCCCATCTCGACCCCTCCCAACACCCCTGCGAGTTGGGTCATTGATCGGTCTATGTTTGGTATATTTCGCCCCCACTTCGGGGATGTTCGGGTGGCCCGGGACGGCCGAGCACGGCATGCCCGCCGTCCCTGCTTCGATTGGTTTCATCGGGGTGGCTATCGGCCAGTACGGGGGGGACTTCAGCCCGCCCCCCGATCCACGCAAGCGGAAGAAGCCACAGCCGCCCGAGTCGGAGCCCGCGGAGGAGAATCAAGCCGAGAACACGCCGACCGACCAGCAGCGCGAGGGTCGAAAGGTCTTCTCGCTGCCGGTGCCCGGCGAAGGCCCCGACATGGCGGGCGAGAGCGGCTGGGCGATCGTGCTCGAAACGTTCAAGGGCCGCGACGCGGCGGCGCAGGCTCAGCAGCGCCTGCCCCACGTCAGCGCGCTGCTGGGGCGGAGCGACGTGAGCGTGCGGGTGCGCGACAGCGGCGCCGCGATCGTGCTGGGCGGGTACGAGTCGCCTCAAGATGAGCGGGCCCGGCGTGACCTGGAGATGGTGCGGTCGAAGGAGATGGCCTTGCCGGGCGGGCCGCCGTCGCGGCCCTACGAGTCGGCGTTTCTGGCGGCGCCGGCGGCGGCGGACCGCGGGCTGCTCCCGGAGTACGACCTCACCAACCAGCGCCGCCGCCTCGGCAACCAGCCGGCCTATACCGTGCAGATCGCGGTGTACGACACGCCCGACAGGCCGCAGGAGGCCAAGAGGGCCGCCGAGAAGGCCGCCAAGGTGCTCCGCGACGCGGGAGAAAAGGCGTTCTACTACCACGGCCCGCGGCGGAGCATGGTCACGATCGGGCTGTTCACGGGGCGTGACGTGGACGAGAAATCGGGCCGGCCACGGAACCCGGAGATCGCGCGGGTGCGGAAGGAGTTCCCGCTGAACCTGTTGAATGGTCAGTACCCGATCCTCGTGGGGTCCACCGGCGCGGGCGGGGGAGGGTCGGGCGGGGCGGGGTCGGGCGGGGGGGGGTCGGGGGGGGGG
>CAZDYM010000060.1:0-10245 GCA_964509325.1 uncultured Phycisphaeraceae bacterium | reverse complement strand
GCTGAGGGCGAGCGTCAGCTTCGCGGCGGTGGTGAACTAGCCGGTGGCGAGCAGGGTGGCGTACGCGGCGCCCTGTCCCTCAGGGAGCGGGCACAGCGCGCGGGCCTCGGCGACGAGACGGTCGGTGACGCCGTCAAAGGCCGAGACCACCGCGACGACGCGATCCCCTCGGCGCCTCCAGCGCGAGACCTCGATGACCGCGGTGTCCAGGTCCGTTTCGGACCGCAGCACCGACCCGCCGAACTTCAGAACCGTCAGCGGGCCAGGCATGCGGCACCTCCGTTCCGGGCTTCGTTGGCGGAGGTCACGAGCGGTTTGTCCGAGACGGCGCTTGCACGTCCATCCGGCGCCCCCCCCGGCAGCGGGTGGAGACCGATGCCACTCGGAGTCGGCGCGGATTGGATCCCTGGGTCTCGGAGGGCCGCCGCGGCTTCGATGGCCTGAGCAAGGTCGCTGATGATGTCGCGCGGGTCTTCCAGGCCGACGCTGAGGCGGACCAGGCCGTCGGTCAGGCCGACGCGTTCTCGGTGCTCCTTCGGCACGTCGGCGTGGGTCATGCTGGCGGGGTGGGTGATGAGCGTTTCGACGCTGCCGACGTGCTCGACCAGGGCGCAGAGCTTGACGCTGTTGAGCAGCGCAACGCCCGCACGCGAGCCGCCGGCGACCTCGAAGGAAACGACGTTCCCGTGGACACCGCCGAGGTGCTGGCGACGGGCGAGGGCGGCCTGGGGGAAGCCGCGCAGGCCGGGGTAGTTCACCCGTTTCACGGCGGGGTGGACCTCGAGCCACTCGGCGATCTGCTGGGCGTGCAGCGACTGCTGTCTGATGCGCACGGCCAGGGTCTTCACGCCGTTGGTGGTGAGCCAGGCGTTGAACGGAGTCTGGATGCCGCCGGTGGCCTTCCGGATGAAGCGGACGCGGTCCAGCAGCGCGTGGTCGCGGGAGACGACGGCGCCGCCCAGCGCGACCGAGTGGCCCTCGATCTGCTTGGTGGTGGCGTAGACGGAGATGTCGGCACCGAGATCGAGCGGGCGCTGAAGCACCGGCGTGAGAAAAGTGTTGTCGACGGCGAGCTTGATGTCGGGGGCGACTGTCTCGCGGGCCTCATGCACCGCATCCGCCACGGCGGCGATGTCGGTGAGGCGCAGCGTCGGGTTCGCGGGCGATTCAATGAACACCAGTTTCGTCCGCGCCGTGACGGCCGCCCGCACCGCGTCGGGGTCGGCGGCGTCGACGAACGTGCACGTGATGCCCAGTTCGCTGAGAACCTGGCGGAACAGGCGGACGGTGCCGCCGTAGATCGCTTCGCCGACGACCGCGTGATCCCCCGCGCGGAGCAGGGCGAGGAACAGGGCGGTTTCGGCGGCGAGCCCGGTCGAGAAGGCGACGGCGGGCGGTGCGTCTTCAAGTGAGCCCAGCACGTCTTCCAGGTGATCGACGGTGGGGTTTCCGACGCGGGAATAGGTGGGGCCGTCGATGTCCGAGACGGCCCGGTGCAGGTAGGTGGTGGACTGGACGATGCCGGGGACGAGCGGGCGCGGGGTGCCGGCGGAGGCGCGGGGCTTCGGGTGCAAGGCGCGGGTGGAGGGAGAACCGGTCGGCGGGGAGACCCCGCTGGTGCTGCCGAGGTCGGAGGCGGAGAGGGGCTGGGTGGAGCCGGAGAGGGAAAGCGACATGGGGCCGTGGCCTTTCACGGCATCCAAGAGGGGGCCAATCTCGCGGGGGGTGACGCCGAACGTCGGCGTCGATTTTGCCGTGGGCCTCTTGAAAGAGAGCCGCCGGGCCGCATCTGGTGAATCCGAAGTGGAACTTCGGAGGCCCCCGCGTGGGGCTGACCTCGGCACCGCGGCCCTTTGAACTCCCTTGCTCTGCTGGGAGAAGGCTCGGTTGCCGCCCGAGCGAACGATCGCTCGGGACTCTTGATGCTGAGCGGAGGGTACCGCGCTCTGAAGAGGTGTCAAGTCGGGACTGATCCCGGCCGGGAGGAGAACGCCGGGCTTGGTTCCGGGTCAGCGTTCGGGGTTCGGCACTTTCGCCGAGTGCGGTCTGTCTTCCGGACCCCGCACCCGGACACCCAAGCCTCGTAGCCGAATCTGTGGCAACCCACACGCCGTGTAAAGTGACCCCATGGCCATCAAACAACTCACCGAAGAACAAGTCCAGACTTGGACCCGCGAGCAGAAGGACCGCTGGTGGCTCACCGAGGTGTTCAAGGGCGACATGCCGCAGCTCACGCTGAGGGCCGCGGTGACGGGGTTCCTGCTGGGGGGCATCCTCTCGGCGACGAACCTGTACGTGGGAGCCAAGACGGGCTGGACGCTGGGAGTCGGCATCACCTCGGTCATTCTGGCCTTCGCGGTGTTCCGGATGCTGTCGAAGTTGGGTCTGCGTGATCTGACGATCCTGGAGAACAACTGCTCGCAGTCGATCGCGACCGCCGCGGGGTACATGACCTCGCCGTTGATCGCGGGGATGGCGGCGTACATGTGGATCGAGAACAAACCCATGAACTGGGTCCACATGCTGTGCTTCAACGTGGTGCTGTCGATCCTCGGCGTGCTGGTGGCGTTCCCGATGAAGCGGCGCTTCATCAACGACGAGCAGGCGCCGTTCCCCGAGGGTCGGGCCGCCGGCGTGGTGCTGGACACGCTCTACACCTCCGAGGCCGCCAGCGGCGTGTTCAAGGCCAAGGCGCTCGGCGTCGCCGCCGCCATCACCGGGGCGTTCTCGTTCATCTCGGGCGAGAACTACCAGAAACTGATCCAGGAGAAACTGCTGGGCCTGTCGAAATCGTGGCATCTGAGCCACTATCTGGACGGCTGGTACTACCAGCTGGCCGAGGCGGGCAAGGTGCCGCTGCCCACGCTCGCGGGCGTGGATTTGCGCCAACTGGCGCTCCGCCCCGAGGCCGACCTGGCGATGTTTGGCGCGGGGGCCCTGATGGGCATCAAGGCGGCGTGCAGCCTGCTGCTGGGAGCGTTTCTGAACTTCGTGGTGATCGTGCCGATCATGATCGCCCTCGGTGAGATCAAGCCGCGCTCGGGCAGCATCGCCGCGGGCGACGCCGTGTTCGGGCGCACCTACATCATGAACAACTGGGCGCTGTGGTGGGGGATCACGATGATGGTGACGGCGGCGATGGTGTCGCTGTTCGCCAAGCCCAAGATCTTCGTCGAAGCCTTCCGCGGGTTGTTCGGGGCCAAGAAGCCGGCCGGCGCGGACCCGCTGCGGGACATCGAACTCCCGCTGTGGGTGTCGTGGGTGGGCATCCCGATCGTCGGCGCGGTGGGGGTGTGGATGGCCCACGACTGGTTCGGGGTCTCGTGGGTTTTCGGGGCGACCGCGATCCCGATGATCTGCGTGCTGGCGCTCATCGCGGTGAGTTCCACGGCGCTCACGGGCACGACGCCGGGCGGCTCGCTCTCGAAGATCCCCCAGTTTACCTACGGCGCGCTCGACCCGAAGCACCCGCCGACGAACCTGATGACGGCGGTGATGTGCTCCGAAGTGGCGACGAACTCATCGAACCTTCTCATGGACATCAAGCCGGGCTACATGCTCGGCGCCAAGCCGAGGCAGCAGGCCGTGGGGCACGTCATCGGCATCTTCTCGGGCTGCCTGGCCAGTACGCCGCTGTTCTATCTGCTGTTCACCAGCGGGTGGGAGAAGTCGGCGGCGGAGGGCAAGCGGCTCGAGCAGCACATGATCACCGAGCAGTTCTCCTTCCCCGCGGCGGTTCAGTGGAAGGGCGTGAGCGACCTGGTCACCAGCGTGTTCGGGGGGTCGGGCTCGGGCGTGCTGCTGACGAACTCGATCCTGTGGTCGATGGGCATCGCCGCGGTGGTGGCGCTGGTGTTCGAGCTGGCGCGGGTGTTCAGCAAGGGCAAGTTCCCGCTGATCCCGCTGGCGATCGGCCTGGGCGTGGTGGTGCCGCCGGGATCGACGCTGGCGATGTTCTGCGGGGCGATGTTCTTCTGGCTGATGCACAAGTGGTACGCGCACAAGCAGGGCTCGTTCGCCAAGCGGCTGTGGGTGGACACGCACGAGCCGGTGTGCGCCGGCATCATCGCGGGCGCCGCGCTGGTGGGTATCGGCGACCTGATCGTCCGAGTGGTCATGGAGCAGGCCATGACGCCATGAGCGGCCACCAGGGTCAACCCCTCGCGCGGGTGCGCGCGGCGGAGGCTGGTGATTTCCCCGCCATCGCCGAACTCACCAACCACTTCATCCGGCACACCAGCGTCCACTTCGGGACAGAGCCGGTGACGCCGGATGAACTGCGCCTCGCGTGGCAGAAGTCCCGCGCTCGCTACCCGTTCCTGGTGGCGGAGATCGGCGGCGCTTTCGCGGGCTACGCCAAGGCCGGCGTCTGGCGCGACCGCGCCGCCTACCAGTGGACCCCCGAGACGGGCATCTACGTCGCCCTCGATCAGCAGGGCCGCGGCGTCGGCAAGACGCTCTACCGAGCCCTGCTCGACGAACTGCGGGCGCGGGGGTTCCGGTCGGTGGTCGCCGGGATCACGCTCCCGAACCGGGCCTCGGTGCGCCTGCATGAATCCGTCGGTTTCCAGCCTGTCGGGGTGGTCAAGGACGCGGGCCACAAGTTCGGCTCGTGGCACGACGTGGGCTTCTGGCAGATCACGCTGCACCACGACGCGGGACCTCCGCCCGCGCTGCCTTGACCCGGCCCGCCTTCGTGCCCTCGCCTCTCATCCGTTCTTCACGGACACACCGAGCCGAAGTTCGCCAGCAGCAGCACCAGGTCGGCGGTGTTCACGCACGGGTCCACGGGGTCGAGGTCCGCTCTCGGCAGCCAGCCCGGGTTCGACGGGCACAGCCCGAACGAGGCGAGCATGAGCACGAGGTCGGCGGTGTTCACGGGCCCGTCGCCGGTGATGTCGCCGACGCACGACGGCGTGATGACGATCTCGGTCACCCACGTGGAGTAGATGTCGGTCGCCGACGCGTATTCCTGGATCGTCCAGAACCGGCGCGGGTCGGCGGGGTCGAGGGTCGTGGCGCTGTAGTCGCCCCAGCGGTTCCGACCCGATCCATCGAGCCGCACGAAATCGGCGACGCCGACCTTGAGCGGCACTGGCGGGTGGAACTGCGTGCTGACGCCGTCGAACCGACCCACGCTGGCGTACGAACCCGCGAAGCGTTCCTCGTCGTTGGACGACGAGTACCCGATCACGACATCCCCCCCGGGGTTCACCACGATGGACGGGAAGTAGTAGTCGGTGGTGCCGACGTCGTCGGCGATCAGGCCGGATTCGAGCAGCGCCCCCGTGGCGGCATCGAGCCGGAACCACTGCACGCCCGCGTTGGCCGGGCCCGCGCCGGAAAGCACGTTCACGCAGCGGGCTCCCCAGGCGTACGCGCCCTGCTGGATCACCGCGCCGGTGAAGCGGTTGTCGACGGTGGCGAGGTTCTGGCGCGGCCCGGGCTGGTCCGCCGTCGGGGGCGGGTTGCCGACGGGGACGCCGATCAAGGGCGCCGAGGTGTCGAGGGCCACGCTCCCCAGGGTGCCGGTGAGCACGGTGCGCTTCAGGCTTGTCGAACTGAACGAGGACAGCATCGGCCGGCCGGCGGCGCCGTCGAGCGTGGTGACCGGCTGGACGGCCGAGCCGGTGGAGCCGCTGCTGATCGACTCGAAGAGTTGGTACCCCGAGATGTTCCCCGCGAGCAGACTGGCCTTGGGGACGGTCCCGATGTGGACGACGAAGGGCCCGCCGGAGATGGCGAACATATTGGCTGAGAAGGTGACGCTGTCGTTGCTGATGCCCAGGGTGGGGAAGTCGGCCCACTGGATGTCGTCCGAGTCCGAGTCGAGCTTGAAGCCGTACCAGCCCTGCGTCGGGTCGCTGGTGTTCGAGACGGCCAGTAGGAACGAGTTGGCGGCCCGTGGCGCGTCCACCGCGACGGCGAACCAGCGCCCGGAGAACGCGTCGAACTGCACGCGCGGGTCGAAGGAGAACGAACCGGAGATCGTGAGGCCGGCGTTGATGAAGAACTGGTCGAGCGTGGAGGTCTGCACGCGCACGCCGTCGCTCTTGCGGTACACGCTGTAGCGGCTGTTGATGAGTTCGACGAAATGCTGAGGCCCCACGGCGCCCATCGTGTCGGGCGGGTTGAGGGTGGTGTCGGTGAGATACGTGCTGCCCTTGAAGTTCCGCCCGACGGTGAACGCCGGGGGGGCCGCCAGGGCCGAGCCGCACACGCTCCCCGTCGCGGCGAGGGCGCACAGGCCCCGCCGCCACGTCTGTTCACGCATCGTCTGCATCGCGCACGCCTCCAGTTGCGGCGCGCCGTGGTGGCGGCCGATCGACAGAGACTACCGGAACCCGACCTTGGTTCAAGCCTCGCGCGGCACGATTGCACGGAGCGCCGCCGCCCGCCCCGCGAGCCCGCCGCCCAAACTTGTTACCTTGGGTCGTGCCTGCCCCGGACCGGCGAGCCCAGGCCGCCCCGGGGCCGCTCCGACGACTCCACGCAGGATTCCCAGATGCCCACCGCTTTCACCGAAGATGAACTCGCCCTCATGCGGGCCCTGGCGCGTCAGTACCCGACGGCGGACGCCGCGGTGGCCGAGGCCGCCGGCCTTCGGGCCGTCCTGGGCCTCCCGATGGGCACGGTTCACGTCATCTCGGACGTTCACGGCGAGCACGCGAAACTGCGCCACGTCATCAACAACGCCTCGGGTTCGCTCCGACCGCTTGTGGACGACCTGTTCCGGGCGCGCCTCGGCGGGCCGCTGCTGCAGGAGTTCCTGGCCACCCTCTACTACCCGCGTGAGGTGATCGCCAACCGGCGGGCCGGACTCGAGGCCTCCGGCGAGCGCCGCGCCTGGGTGCTCCGCACCCTGGAGATGCAGTTCGAGATCGTCCGAGCCCTCGCCCGCGGGTACCGGCGCGTCGAGGTCCGGGAGCTCATGCCCGCCGAGTTCCGCGAACTGTTCCTCGAACTGTGGGGCGAGCCGGGGTCCGGGCGCGGGCGGGCGTACCTCGCGGCGATCGTCGACGGGCTCGCCCGGCACGGGCGCGATTGGCTCGCCGTCCGCGCCGCCTCGCGCCTCATCCGCAACCTCTCGGTGGCGGAGATCATCGTCGCCGGCGACCTGGGCGACCGCGGGCCGCGGCTGGACAAGGTCATCGACTACCTGATGGTGCAGCCCAACGTCTCGCTGCTGTGGGGCAACCACGACACCATCTGGATGGGCGCCTGCCTGGGCGAGGACGCCAGCCTGCTCACCGCCCTGCGCTTCAGCGCGAGGTACCGGCGCGCGGCCCAGCTCGAAGAGGGCTACGGCATCATGACCACCCCCATCGAGAAACTCGTGCGTGACTGCTACGCCGACGACCCGTGCGAGCAGTTCAAGCCCAAGGGCGACGGCTGGCGCGACGCGCTCACCGTGGCCCGCATGCAGAAGGCCATCGCGATCATGCAGTTCAAGGCCGAGGGGCGGATCATCGAGCGCCACCCCGAGTGGGGGCTGGAGCACCGGCGCCTGCTGCACCGCATCGACCACGCCGCCGGGACGGTGAACATCGACGGCGTGACGCACCCGCTGCTCGACCGGCGTCTGCCGACCATCGATCCTTCCAACCCCTACGAGTACTCGGCGCCGGAGAAAGAGTGCATGGACCGCGTCCGCGCCTCGTTCACGGCGAGCCAGAAACTCTGGGACCACATGAGCTGGCTCGTCAAGAAGGGCGGGATGTGGACCAGCCGCGACGACGTGCTCATCTTCCACGCTTGCGTCCCGGTGGACGAGCACGGAACGCCGCTGGAACTGGAGGTCGACGGCGTGCGGCGCTCCGGGCGTGACCTGATGGACGCCCTGGCGGTGGTGGTCCGACGGGCGTTCCGGAAGGGGGCCGAGGGCCGCGACGCCGACGCCGACTGGCTGTGGTACCTGTGGGGAGGCCCGCGCAGCCCCCTGTTCGGCAAGGACAAACTCGCGACCTTCGAGAGCCACTTCGTCGCCGACAAGGCGGCCCGGGAGGAGAAGAAGAACCCGTACTTCGAGCTGATCCACGACGCCGAGTTCACCCGCCGCGTCGGCCGCCTGTTCGGCATGCCCGACCATGTGCTCGTGGTCAACGGGCACGTGCCCGTGAAGGTCGAGAAGGGCGAGAAGCCCGTGAAGCGCGGCGGCAACGCCGTCACAATCGACGGCGCGTTCTCCGAGGCCTACGGCGACCGCGGCTACACGCTGGTGCTGGCCCCGGACCGCATCGACCTCGCCGAGCACTCCAGGTTCGAGAGCGTCGAACAGGTCATCTCGACGGGGGCCGACATCGTGCCCAAGATGACCACCATCCGCGAGTACCCCAGCCCGCGCACCATCGGCGACACACACCGCGGGTCGTCGCTGCGCCGGCGCATCGCCGACCTGGAGAAACTCGTCACCGCGTACGAAGAGGGCGCGGTGCAGGAAGCGTGACCGTGCCGGCGCTGCGCCGCTACCACATCGTCATCCCGCCGTCCACCACGATCACTTGTCCGGTGAGGTACCCGGCGTCGTCGCCCGAAACATATGCCACCGCCGAAGCGATGTCCTCCGGCGCCCCCAGGCGTTTCACCACCACGCTTTCGGTGATTTTGTCCTTGATTTCCTGCGGCAGGCCGCTGGTCATGTCGGTCTCGATGTAGCCCGGCGCGATGACGTTCGCCGTGACGCCCTTCCCGCCAAGTTCGCGGGCGATGGTCTTGGTCAGGCCGATGAGCCCGCTCTTCGCGGCGGCGTAGTTGGCCTGCCCGGCGTTGCCCACCACGCCGCTGGTCGAGGCGATGTTCACGACGCGACCGAAGCGGTTCTTCATCATGGGGCGCGCCGCGGCCCGGCACGCCACGAACGCGCTGACGAGGTTGGTCTGCAGCACCGCCATGAAGTCCTCGTCGCTCATGCGCAGGATCAGGCCGTCCCGCGTGATGCCGGCGTTGTTCACCAGGATGTCAAGCCGCCCGAGTTCCGCCGCGGATTTCTCGATGGCCGCCTGCAACGCCGAGCTGTCGGCGATGTCCACCGCGCACACGCTGGCGCCGCCTCCCGCCGCCTCGATCTGGGCCTTCACCTCCGACAGCGGCCCCTCGCTCCGCGCGCACAGCACCACGTGCCGCCCCTCGCGGGCCAGCCGCAGCGCGATCGCGCGCCCGATCCCCCGGCTCGCCCCCGTGACAAACGCGACTCGACGATTGGGGTCAGCACCGGCCATCACAAGGCTCCCTCAAGAACTTCGGAGTGAACGTCTTCCACGAGCCTAGCGTAGCCGAACCGGTCACGCCGGGCCCCCCAGTTCCTGCGCCAGCGCCCGCTTGGCCCACCGGCTGCACAGCATCACCACCACGATGAACACCGCGACGCCCACCAGAGCCCCCGCCATCTGCCAACGCCCGCCCGCGCTGCCGACCTGGTCCACGCTCCCCACGGTGGCCCCGATGAACGCCGCCAGCAGCGTCCGCGGCGACATGCCCACCACCGTCCCCACCAGGTACGCCCACAGCGGCACTTTCACGCTGCTCATCAGCATGTTCATCAGCGCGAAAGGCGAGTTCGGCGGCAGCCGCAGCAGCGTGACAAGGAACAACGCGCGGCCGGGTGAACGCATCACCAGCGCGTCGCGCACGATGCGCGCCTTGGGTTTGCTCGCGATCACTTCGAGCACGCGCTTCCGCGCCAGCAGGCCCCACAGCGCATAGCCGATCAGAGACCCAAGGCCGGCGCCGCAGATCGCCAGCGGGCCGCCGAGCGTCCACCCGAAGAACACCCCCGCGCCGAAGCTCAGCGCGTACGTCGGCATCAGCGCGAAGCCCGTCGCGGCCGCGAAGAACCCGACGAACGCCCACATGCCCGCGAGCCCGTGCGACTCCACCCACGGCTTCAGCGTCGTCGCCAGCGCGATGAACCCGAAGCCCCCGAGCGCCGGCAGCACCGCCGCGGCGAGGGCCGGCAGCGTCACGCTCGGGCCGAGCTGCCGCGCCGTGCTGCCCAGTCCCGCCAGCGGGTCAAAGCCTGAGCCTTCGCGCGCGTGGCTCGCAGAATCGGCGCGGCCCTTGGGCCGCTCGGAGCCGCGGTTCTCGGGCGTGCTCGGCGTGCTCGGCGTGGACGGTTCGTCGTTCATGGGGCCACTATACGGCTCCGCCGTCGCCGCGCGACAACCCGCCGCTTCCCTCGGGAACCGAACCCCACAGGGCGAGCGTGGGTTCGCACGACCCGCTCTCCGCCGCAGGGCAGCCGGGACG
>CAZDYM010000059.1:0-10475 GCA_964509325.1 uncultured Phycisphaeraceae bacterium | reverse complement strand
ACGGGCGCGCCGCCGCGGGGCCGTTGCCGGGCGCCCGCTTGAGCTTGCTGCGTCCGGGGCCGAAGAAGTCGAAGAACTCCCGGAGCAGGTAGGGCCTGCGGATGAAGAACCATCCGGCGATGGCCCCGCCGATGTGGGCCGCGTCGCCGCCGGCGTTCCGGCCCCCCCACAGCAGGTTCAGCGCCGCCAGCGCCAGCATGATGTACGCCCCGGTGCGGACCTTCATCGGGATGATGCCGAAGAAGAGCATCTCCTCGTCACCGGCGATGTAGGCGGCGGCGATGAGCACCCCGAAGCAGCCCGCCGAGGCGCCGATGAGGGGCGTGTAGGTGTCGCCCACCAGCACGCCGGGAAGGCGCAGTCCGAATCCCCCGCCCAGCAGGTTGAGCAGCAGGTAGAACAGCGCGCCGCAGATGCCGCACATCAGGTAGAACGCCAGGTAGCGCCGCCCGCCGCCGAGGTACCGCTCCACCAACGGGCCGAAGAAGAACAGCCCGAGCATGTTGAAGACCAGGTGGTTGATGTCGGCGTGGAGGAACTGGAAGAGCACCAACCGCCACACCTGCAGCTCGGTGAACCCCTTGCCCGTGGAGAAGTGGCCGATGCTCTTCAGCGGCGGCATCAGGAGATAGCGCTCGAAGCCGACCTGCATCGGCGTTCCGTCGCGGGCGCGGGCGATGTTGCCCGCGCCGTCCGACCGGAACTTTGGATGCCCGAAGAAGCCGTCGGGCATCTGCTGGGATTGGTCTCGCGCGGTGATGAAGGAGCGGCGCTCGGCGAGGGTGGGCGGGCGGTTCTCCGTCCAGAACGGCCCGCCGTAGACCTCCCCGGCGGTGGTTTCGACGCGCCACTTCGGGCCGACGAGGGCGTCGAAGGCGAAGACCGCCACGCAGATGCCGATGATCCAGGTGGTGATCGAGACCCCCCAGGTGCCGAGGGATCGGCGCGGCAGGAATCCCGCCCGCCCCCCCGGCACCCCGGGCGATCGGTCGGCGTTCGGTCTGGCGTAGTCGCGGTCGTGGATGCCCATGCTGCTCGGCTCGCGGGAAGCCAATGGTATCGGCCCGCGCGGGCCCGAGCGTGCAACGACGAAAAAGGGCCCGCGCCGGTTCGGCACGGGCCCTCATCGCTCCGAGGCTCGGCGTGACGGATCAGCGCGAGCGGCGGCGGCGCAGCGAAGCCGCGGCGGCCGCGAGCGCGAGCACGCCCGCGCCGGGCGTGGGCACGAGCGTCGCCGTGAAGAGCCAGTCGGAATCCTGGGTGTAGGTGTAACCCTGGCCCGGGAGGGCCTTGAAGAGCCAGCCCCAACCGGAGATGCCGTTGAACCCGCGATGGCCGGCGTCGTTGTCTTCGTCGCCGAAACGGAAGTCGGGCTGGGAGCCGTTGTAGTGCCCGTCGCGGAGCGAGACCGTGTCGCCCAGCGGGGTGACGAGCGAGCCGTAGTTGTAGCGGTTCTGCGGGAGGACGACCATGAGGTCGTCGTCGCCGGGGGCGAGACCGACGCCCCAGTAATAGGTGAAGTAGAAGGTGTAGAGGCCCTGGTACTGATCGTTGGCGTACGCGGTCCCGGTGTCACGCCCGCCCCACGACTGGCCGCTGATGGTGATGGTGGTGCCGGTGTAGACCAGCGTCATGTTCGACTGCGGGTGATCGAAGTCGAAGGTGAAGACGTCCATGCCGTCGGTGACGTTGTAGAGCTCGTTGAGTTTGCAGCCGTAGGCCGGCGGGCGGGCGTTGCCGTCGGGGTGGTTGTGCAAGGCGTAGGTGCCCTGCTGGATGATGGCGCCGTGGGCCGAGCCCGCGGCGAACGACAGGGCCAGCGCGCCGAGCGCGCAGGCCGACAATCTGGAAATCATGAACGATCCCTCCTCAACAAATGGGTACCAAGCGCTGATGACATTCCCGCGCGCTTCCCGGCACGCGGGCGACGTGTTCCTGACGCGATACTTATGCGCTGAGATCCGCCAACTCCAAGGGGATAACCCCCCGCGGACCGGATTTCCTGCTCCTTTGATGCAAACTGAACGGTCCCGCGACCGATAACGGCGTCGCGGGCATGTTCTGAGGGTTCCCGAACCGCGATCGCGGGCCGCGGCCGTCAGTTCAGTTCCACGCAGCACCAGCCCATCTTCCCCTCGACCTCCACGCTCGCGAGCAGGTGCACGCGCACGCGCGAATCGAGCAGACCGCGGAGGCGCTTGGGCCAGGCGGTGAACAGGTGCAGAGCGGCGTGCTCCGCGTCGAGCGCGGGGGTGGCCCGGGCACCAACCGGGCCGGCGGCGGCCCGTCGGAGGAGTTCGATGTTCTTCGTCGCCCACGCGTGAGCGGAGGTCAGCGCGTGCAGGGCTTCCGGGCCCTCGCTGGAGAGCAGGAGGTGCATGACGCCGGACTGGTCGCGGGCGAACTCGACGGCGGGCGCGTCCGGGCAGCGGAAGTCAAGCGGAGAGAGGCCCTTGACGCGGTGAACCAACGTGCCGCGCGCGGGCGCGGCGGGTTGGGCGACGCCGGGCGTGGAGGCGGATGCGAGAGGCGACGGCGGATCGACGGACGGCACCTGTGCGGCGATGGCCGCCGGGTCGGCAGGCGCGTGTTCCTTCCGCCACGGCCCCGTCGACGGGAGAGAGCCCGAAGATCGAGAAGTCCGCGGCTGCGCGGCGGCGGGGAGCGCTCGATCTTCTCGCGGGCGCGTCGGGGTGAGATCGCGAGGTGGTTCTTGCACCGGCTGCTTTGCCGCGAGGTCCAGCAGCCCTTCCGCGCTCAGGTGTGTCGCGCCGCGGTACACCGGCGCGCCGCCGGTGGGGCCCATCTTGCCGACATTCGGCGCGGCGTCCACGCGGCGCTTCAGGAACAGGTCGGCGGACTGGCGGAGCCGGGCGGCGATCGACGCCGCGGCGTCGCCCTCGGCGCCCATCACGGCGACACGCAGCGCGACGCGGGGCCGGTGCTCCAGCGCGGCGGCGAGGGACTTGAGGCTCTGGAACGCCGCCAGCACCGAGGCCTCGTTCCCGGCGCACAGGAGGGTGACCAAGGCGGCGCGGTCGAGCGGAGGTGGCGAGGCGGGATCGGACTCATCGCACTGGACAATCCAGTGCGAGGCGAACGCGCGGGCGCGGGCGAGCGCGGCGTCGAGCGACCTTTCGAGATAGAACTCGCGCCGCTCGGGGCGGACGCCGAAGAGGTCGATGCACACTTCCCCCGCGATGGCGCGAACCAGGGCGACGGGTGACCCGAGGTCGGCGACGGCGCGGGCGTACTGAGCGGCCCACGGGTTGGCTCGGACGGGCAGGTGACCCATCACGAGCAGTTCGATGCGCAGCGGGTCCGGCTGGACGCGCGGTGCGCCGACCGTCGCGGGGCGGGAAGCGCTGTCGTGCTGGGTCGAGGCCGGGCCGAGGAAGAGGTCGGCCAGCGCGTCGTACGAAGCCGCGTCCGGCGGATCGAGGAAGGTCGAGGTGGGGCCGTTACGCGTGGGCATGGGCGGGGCTCGCGTGCGAGAGCGCTGGGCTTGCGGTGACGGCGGCGGACGGAGCCGCCGCGGGCTCGATGACGGGCACGTCGATCACGCTGTCGGCATCGCCGAAGGGGTTGGGCTCGCTCACGGGGTTGAAGGGATCGGCGAACCATCGCCCGGCAACGACCAGGCGGTAGCGGAACCTTCCCGCGGGGAGTCGGAGGCAGCACTCGTGCAGCGCGGTCTCGGGGTTGAACCGCAGCACGGTCGATTCGCCCGACCACCCGTTGTGGTCTCCGGCGATCGAGACCCGCGGGCCCAGCGCCAGCGGGTACACAAAGAGCACGCCCTGGGGCGTGAGGCGCGGGCCGAAGGTGATCGGCAGGCTCGGCGCGACGGCGCGACCGGTCACCGAAGCGGGCGGCTCGATATAAACCGGCTGGCGGACATGGGCCGACGAGCCCGGCATGAGCGCCGCGCCCCCCACGCTCGCCGACGCGGATGGGGGACCGGCGTGCGTTGGGGGCGCCGGCAGTTCGTGGTCGAGCCGCTGGGTGAGTTCCTCACTCCGCTGCAGAATCCGCCGAGCCCTGGCGGCCAGTTCGGCGGCTCGGCTGACGGGTGAGGAGGGTGCGCCGGAGGCGATGGCGTGAGGCTCCGAACCGGAACGGAAGAAGCCCGCGCCGGAAAGCCCGGCGTGCGTGTCGGCGTGCCGGATCTCGTCGGGCGGGCCCACGCTTGCGTGCTGAGGCGTCAAGGTCGCCGCGGGCGCGGCCGGGGCGACCGGGCCTTCCTGATTGAAAAGATCGATCGCGACGAGCCCGCGGGTTCGCCGAGTGTTCGCGTCCGGCGTTTCGGCGCCCTCGCGGGCGGGCTCCGGGTCGAGCCGCAGGGGCACCGGGTGGTTCTCGGACAGGTACGAAGCCAGGGCGGCGTAGTCCGCCGAGCCGTTGGAACGCGGCGCGAACTCGACGACCGGGGCCCCCATCGATGCCGCCTCTTTCAGCCGCAGGTCGAACCGGATCGTCACGGGAAGGAGGCAGTCGGCGAACTTCCGCTGCAGTTCGGCCAGCACGTCGCACGACACGGGCGAGTTCGGGTCGTGCATGGTGGGCAGCACGCGGTACGGCGGCGCCTGGCCGAAGCGCCGGCACAGGGCGCGGATGGTCTGCACCTGCTTGGCGGCGCCGCGGAGCGCGAAGTAGCCGGTCTCGACGGGGATGAGGATCTCCGACGAGGCGCGCAGCGCGTTGAACGTGAGCAGGCCGATGGAGGGCGGGCAGTCGATGACCACCCACTCGTACACGCCCTCGAAGCGGCGCAGCACGCTGGCCAGGCGCAGGTCGCGGTCCTCGCGGTCGGCGAGCCCGCCGCGGGCCGCCTCGAGCCCGGCCAGTCGGGTCGAACTGGGCATGAGGTCGAGCGACTTGTTGACGGGCCAGAGCAGCCGCCGGGTATCGAGCGGGCGGTCGTCGGCGGCCAGCATGGCCTCGCCCACCGTGTGGTCAATCTGCGATTCCGGGACCGCGAGCCCCAGCGCGCAGTGCGACTGCGGATCGACATCGACCAGCAGCGTGCGCTGCCCGCGCTTGGCGAAGACCGCGGCGAGATTGATCGCCGAGGTCGTCTTCCCGCTCCCGCCCTTCTGGTTGATGACGGCGATGGTCCGCATCCGGCCTGTCATGGGGGCTCCTCGTCGCGGAGGTGCAACTTCACGCGGGCCTCCGGTCGTGCTCGGTTCCGAGGAGTTATCGGGTGGGGCGGTGCGCGGGCTGGAGATTCAGACCCGAGGTCACTGCACCCGCAGGTGTCCCGCGGGTATGGTTCGGCACCCCCCGGACGACCCATGACCGCCCCCGCCCAAACCACCGCGTCCGAGCCGGCCCCGCGCGACCGCGGGGACTCGGACCGCCCCGTCCGGGTGGTCATCATCGGCGGCGGCTTCGGCGGGCTGCACGCCGCCCGGGCTCTTCGCGGGGCGCGGGCCGAGGTCGCCCTGCTGGACCGCAACAACCACCACCTGTTCCAACCCCTGCTGTACCAGGTGGCGACGGCGTCGCTGAGCCCGGCCGAGATCGCCGCGCCGATCCGCCTCATTCTGAAGCGCCAGCGGAACGCGCGGGTGCTCCTCGCCGAGGCGGTGTCCGTCGACACCGTGGGGCGGCGGGTGAGGCTTCTCGACGGCGAGATGGGGTACGACTACCTGGTGGTCGCGACGGGGATGACCCACTCCTACTTCGGGCGCGACGAGTGGGCGGCGCACGCGCCGGGGCTGAAGGACGCCGCCGACGCGCTGGAGATCCGCGAGAAGTTCCTGCTGAGTTTCGAGGCGGCGGAGCGCGAGCCCGACCCCGCGGCGCGTCGGGCGATCCTGACCTTCGTGGTGATCGGGGGCGGGCCGACCGGGGTGGAACTGGCGGGGGCCATGGCCGAGGTTGCCCGGCGCGCCCTGCCCCGCGAGTTCCGCAACATCGACACCACCACGGCGCGGATCATCCTCCTTGAGGGCGGGCCGGGGCTGCTGCCGACGTTCCCAGAGAAACTGCGGGCCCGCGCCAAGCACGACCTCGAAGCCATGGGCGTCGAGGTGTGGGTGAACTCGAAGGTCACCTCGATCGACGACCGGAGCGTGACCATCGGGGAGGAGCGGATCGCCACGCGGAACGTGTTCTGGGCGGCGGGGGTGCGGGCGACGGCGCTGGGGGCTTCGCTCGGCGTTCCGCTGGATCGTGCGGGGAGGGTCCGGGTGAACCCGGACCTCTCGGTTCCGGGTCATCCGGAGGTCTTCGTGATCGGCGACCTCGCCGCGGTGACCGACCCCCGGAGCGGGACGGAGGTGCCGGGGGTCGCGCCGGCGGCGATGCAGATGGGGCGGTTCGTGGGGCGGCTGATCGCGCGGGAGATCGAAACTCGGTCGGGCACGGGATCGGCGTCGGACAACGCGGTCACGCGGCCGGCGTTCCGGTATGTCGACAAGGGCAACCTCGCCACCATCGGCCGCGCCAGGGCGGTGGGCGTCATCAAGGGGCACGCCTTCCACGGGTTCCCGGCGTGGGCGCTGTGGATGGGCATCCACATCTTCTTCCTGATCGGCTTCCGAAACCGCGTGATCGTGATGATCCAGTGGGCGTGGGCCTACTTCCGCTGGGAGCGCGGGGCGCGGCTGGTGACGCAGCCGGCGGCGGAGAGGCTGGCGACGCTCCGAGAACCGCACCCGCGGGGCTCAAAGTAACCTGTCTTACCGCGGTCATGCATGCCCTTGACATGGGGGGGGGGGGGTACTCTGAGGAGGTGGACTTGCCTTGTCATAAGAACAGATCGGTCCACGAAAGGAGTGCTTCATGGATGCTCGCAGCAAGCTCATGTGTAGCGCGTCGGTCCTCGGTTTCGCGAGCGCAGCGCTGCTCGCCGTGGACGCCGCCCCGCCCGGTTGGAATACGCCGGGATGGCATTACGCCCGGCTGAACTGTTCGCCGACCGAGGGAGTGTTGAGCGCGGACGCCTGCAAGGATTGTTGCCGGGCGGCTGAGAGGCACGGATTGTTGCCGAGCGTCCAGCTCAATAACTGCTATCGCTTCTGCGACATCGTCTGCTATCCTTGCTGGCTTGATGCGTGAGCCGCGATGACGCGGGGAGCGAAAGTGGTAGCGCATGCGCGGTCAAAGCAACTGATCGTCTGGCTGGTCGCGTTGTTCGGCCTACTGGTCATCGGGATCGGTGGATACCGGCTTCTGTTTTCGTCTCGGCTCTCACAGACCGAAGCGGGAAAGAAATGGGCCGAGTATCAGCTCTCAGTCGAGCGTCAGCGCGGCCTGGTCACGGGTGTGACGAACCTCGGCGAGTGGGAAGCGCACATGCCCGAGGTGTGCGTCGAGATCCCTGAGAAACCAACCTGGAGCCGGCCCGATGTTGAACGGCTTCTCTGGTACGCCCGGCTCGACCGGCCTCGAACTCTTGACGATCCAAACGATGTCGGAAGGCGATTCATCGCCGATGTCGCCGCGTCCGGGCTCACCACGCGGTTCAAGACCGGTCAAGGGATGGAACCCGAGGCGCGTGAGACCATCTACGAGTACATCCTGGGCCTCTGCTCCCACGCGGACCCCGGCCAACGGAAGTTCGGAGCGCTCACGTTCATTCACATGTACATGCACTACAGCGACGCTCGCGCGAGGAAGGCGGTCCTTGCTGTCGCGAAGGACCCCGATCCGGATACCGCGTTCGTCGTCCGGCTTCAACTCGGCTATTACCGCGACGCAGTGCGCCGGATCGTCGCGGCGGGGCGCGCGGAAGAGCGTGGGATCGACCCATCTTGGGCCAACGATCCCGAGATTGAGGCCCTGTCGGAGCGTCGCACACGTTGAGCCGGATCCCTCACATTCTCCTCATCGGGTCGGTTCTGTCAGTTGCAGCGGCGAAGATGTCGCGTGCGTTCCGCGAGCCGCCGGCACCGGCCTGCGGGAGTTGCAGCGCGGGGCTCGATTCCGCGGGGTTCTCGCGGTTCGGTGCGCGTGCCCTCTGGTTTCTTGACGGGGTTCGTCGCCGCGGGATGGTCACGGCGGACGAAGCGCTCATGTTGCGGCTCTTGATGAACCCCCGCTCGGACGTGCCCATTCTCTCAGACCCGAACAGCCGCTTGCCCGGTCAAGAGCTGGTCATGATTCGATGTCTCGCGATCGAAACCGCGGGCTCGCTGCTCGCGTCGGGGCGGTGGGCGGACGCTTCGGACCTTTGCGGGGTGCTGGGTGCCTGCCGCGAGATCGCCGAAACGTCGGGCAACGATTCCGTCTCAGCCTGCGCGGTGCGTGCGTTGGCCCGCGTGCTCGAGTCCGATCCATCGCGCGGTGCCGAGATCAAGGGTGCCGCGGAAGCGCTCTGGAGTCTTTCCCATGATCCTCGGAAGTCGATCTCGACTCTGTCCTTTGTCTTCCTGTGCGGTGGGCGGTCGGACGGCGTTGACACTCGTTGAAACGCTGGTGACAATCGCCGTCGTCGCGCTGCTGGTGGCGCTGGCCCTGCCAGCGCTGCGGGGTATGCGTGCTTCGGCGCAGCGGACCGCGTGCCTGTCGAACCTCCGATCAATCGGGCACGCCATCCAGAGCTATATGAACGCGAACGACGGGCTGCTGCCCTACGCCGATCGACCCGTGAATCTTGGCGCAGGTCTTGACCAGCCCCTCAACACAATCGCGAGCCAGCTCGACCTCGAACCGCTCAGAGTCGCCGACTCGGGTGTGCGGGCACACGAAGTGTTCATCTGCCCCGGCTCACGCGAGGACGCCCTGCGCCGAGGCTGGAGCTACGACTATCTTCCGGCGGACTTGATGGCGGCTTGGCTTGAAGACCCCGTTCAGCGCGGCGTGTCACAATACCTCTCGCGTGATCCATCGGTAGTGATCGTCATGGACACCGCGAAAGTCCATCCGGGTGCCGCCGAGGGCAGCGGGTTCGTTGGCCGTAACGTCCTCACGCTCGGAGGCAGCGCCGAGGCAGGCACGCCGGAGCATCGAATGGCGCCGCACAGATCGAGGCCTTGAGGAGGTCGGCGGGCCGGTGGCCTCACGCGCCCATCTGCATCGACATCAGGAACTCGGCGTTGGTCTTGCACTTCTTGAGGCGGCTCTTCATGAGCTCCATGGCCTCGACGACGTTCATGTCGGCCAGCACCTTCCGCAGGCGGTAGGTGAGTTCGAGTTCCTTGGGGTCGAGCAGGAGTTCCTCGCGGCGGGTTCCCGAGGCGGCGACGTCGATGGCCGGCCAGATGCGCTTGTCGACGAGCTTGCGGTCGAGGTGGAGTTCGCTGTTGCCGGTGCCCTTGAACTCCTCGAAGATGACCTCGTCGGCCTTGCTGCCGGTATCGACCAGCGCGGTCCCGAGGATGGTGAGCGAGCCGCCGCCCTCGATGGCGCGGGCGTTGCCGAAGAACTTCTTGGGGCGCTGGAGGGCGTTGGAGTCGATGCCGCCGGTCATGATCTTGCCGGAGTGCGAGGTGCCGGCGTTGTACGCGCGGGCCAGGCGCGTGATCGAGTCCAGCAGGATCACCACGTGCATGCCGAACTCGACGTACCGGCGCGACTTCTCGTGGACCATCTCGCACACCGCGACGTGGCGTGAGGCGTCCTCGTCGAACGTGCTGGCGATGACCTCGACGCTGGGGTGCGTGTTGCGCCGGAAGTCCGTCACTTCCTCGGGCCGCTCGTCGATGAGCAGGACGATGATCTTGACGTCCGGGTAGTTCTTGGCGATGGCCCTGGTCATCTTCTGCAGCAGCACGGTCTTGCCGGTGCGGGGCGGGGCGACGATGAGCCCGCGCTGGCCGCGCCCGATCGGGGCCACGAGGTCGACGATCCGCATCTCGATCTCGTCGGGGGTGGTTTCGAGGACGTAGCGCTGCTCCGGGTGCAGGGGGGTGAGGTCCTCGAAGATGGGGAGCGAACGGAGCCGGGCGGGGTCGCCGCCGTTGACTTCATCGACGCGGAGCAGGGCGAAGAAGCGCTCGCCCTCTTTGGGGGCGCGGACGGCGCCGCGGATCTCCATGCCCTTGCGGAGGCCCATGCGCCGGATCTGGGCCGCCGAGACGTACACGTCATCGGGCGCCGGGAGGTAGGAGAACAAGGGCGAGCGGAGGAACCCGTACCCCCCGTCGGGCATGATGTCGAGGGTGCCCGAGGCGACCATGAGCCCGCCGGCGGCGGCGCGGCGCTTCAGGATCTCGAAGGTCAGCTCGTGCCGCGGGTACTTGTGCGCGTCGGTGACGCCCTCGGCGTCGGCGATCTTGTGCAGTTCCTCGATGCCGATCCTCTGCAGGTCCGCGATGTTCGGGGCCTTGCGCGACGCCTCGGCGTACTCCTTGGGCGAGAACTTCTCGGTGAGTTCGCGGGCCTCGCGCTCGAGTTCCTCGTCGTTGGGGATGACACCCAGACGCGGGTTGAACTTGGGCTGGCCTCCCCCGCCGCCGGCGCCCCCGCCGCCGCCGCCACCACCGCCGTGGCCGTGCCCCCCGCCGCCGGGGTAGCCCATGCCG
>CAZDYM010000058.1:0-10625 GCA_964509325.1 uncultured Phycisphaeraceae bacterium | reverse complement strand
AAGCACAAGTAGACACCGCGGCCCACGCGATCACCGCCCACGCCGGCGTCTGCCAGCGCGTCCGACCGCCCGGCGCACCGGTCCAACCAACCGCCCCCTAGCCCATAGCCCCCCCCCCCCGACCCCACGGCCCCCGGATCACCCGCCCATGAAAATGCGCGACATCGTCTCCCCAGGGGCCATCGTCCCCAGGCTCGCCAGCGTCGAACGCGACGAGGTCATCGTCGAACTGGTCGACGCCCTCATCAACGCCGGCGTCGTCGACGCCAAGCACCGCAAGGCCATGCTCGACGCCGTTCTCGAGCGCGAACGCAAGGGCTCCACCGGCTTCGGCAAGGGCGTCGCCATCCCCCACGTCAAGCTCCCCGGCCTGAAGAAAATGTCCGCCGCCATCGGCATCTCCGAAAGAGGCATCGACTTCAACGCCCTCGACAAGCAGCCCGTCTATTCGGTCTTCCTGCTCGTCAGCCCCGCCAACGACCCCGAAGCCCACCTCCGGGCCATGGAGATCATCTTCCGAAACCTCAGCCAGGACGTCTTCCGCCGGTTCCTCCGCCAGGCTTCCACCGTCGAACAGGTCATCACCCTCATGGACGACGCCGACAACGGCACTCTGCCCACGTGATCGCGTTGGAGCGCGGAGAGGCACCAACGCCGACACCCGATCCCCAGGTCCACCCGCCCCCTCATCCCCGCCCCGCCGCTCTCCCCCCGCTCTCCCCCCCGCTCTCCCCCCCGCTCGAAACCCCGCCGCCGCGCCGACAGTGCCCACCGCCAAAGCCATCGCGATCATCAAGAACCGGCTGGGCCTCCACGCCCGACCCGCCATGGCTTTCGTCGATCTCGCCTGCACCTTCACCAGCGAGATCACCGTCCGGCGCACCGACAACGCCCCCGGCGACCCCGTCGACGGCAAGTCCATCATGATGATGATGATGCTCGCCGCCACCCAGGGCACCGAACTCGAAATCTCCGCGACGGGCGACGACGCCGACAAAGCGTGCGCCGATCTCAAGGCCCTCATCGACCGCGGGTTTGATGAAGAGTGACGAGCGTCACCGCGCCTCGCGGACCTGATGTTCCGACGCCTTCGGCCCCGACGCCACCGCCGTCACCCCGCCTGCCCGAACTGCCCCAGAAGCGCCGTCAGGTCCTGCGTGTTCACCGCACCGTCGCAGTTCACGTCACCCGAAAGCAGCGCCCCGCTGCTCCCGAACTGACCGAGAAACTGCGTGAGGTCCAAGGTGTTCACCGCACCGTCGCCGTTCAAGTCGGCGGGCTGCGTCACCACCCGCACATCCAGCGACAGCCGCGCCCACCGCGTCACCCCGCCCGGGCTCCCCAGCGGGTGCTCCTTCATGAAGAACCGCGCGTACTCGCCCGACCCCGGCCCCCCCGCGCTCGCCGCCGGCTGCAGGCTCGAGATCATCAGCATCAGCCGCCCCTGGTTCACGGCCTCCCGCAGGTACAACTGCACATCCGCCCGCGAGACGTCCACCGAGAACTCCACATCGCGGGTGTCCGTGACATAAGCCCCCGCCGAAACACCCGCGATCTGCCCCACCGCGAACCACGCCGGGTCGAACCCGTCGCGCACGTTGTTCGAGATGTCCCGGGCCACGCCGCCCGCGAAATCCGTCGCGAACACCGACCGCACGTCCTTCCGGATCGCCGGCCCGAACGAAGGCCCCGGCAGATTCACATCACCCTCGTAATAGCACGGGAAGCCCCCCGCGCCGCCCCCGGGGCACCCGAAGCCCGTCGCCCCGCTGTTCCACCCGTTGCGGTACCCCACGCCGTACATCTCGATCGGACGGCCCGGGTCCGCATCCATCCCGCCGCTCAGGTACGTCTCCCGCGCGTCGTACGTCGGGTCATATCGGAACGGGATCTCCCCCGTTACCGCGATCCGCACCGACGCCGACAGCACCCGGTACCGGCACGTGCCCAGCCCGGGCTGAATCGCCGGATCGGTATCCCACCCGAGCAGCACCTGCCCGTCACGTTGATCAAACGAAAACGGAGGGAACGCGTCCTCCTGCCCGAGCGCCGAGAACGTGGCCGCCGTCTCGCTGAACCCCGGCGCCGAGTCGAACGGATAGTTCCACCGGTCCAGCGTCGGCGCCGCTGGGCGGAACTGCACCACCTGCCCCGACGCGCTCGCGACGCCAAGCGCCGCCGCCGCCCACACCGCTCCGACGCCCCATCGTGCCTTCTTCATGCGTTCTCCTGATTCGATCCGGTGCCGATCCCCGCCGAACCTTCCCCCGTTTCGCCGCCGGCCCGCGCCGGTTTCATTCCGAGCCGCTCGCGGGTCCGCTTGACCCGGGCCCGGAGCCCCGTATCGTACAACTGAGACCCAATCTCAACAAGTCCCATTCCGCCGTCCCCCTCCCCCCTCATCTATTTCCTCCGCCCCCGCCCCTTCCCCCGGACCCGCACCTGGTTCGGGCTCGTTGACCGGGGAACCGGGCCGCCCCGGACCGCGGCACCGAAATTCGGATAAACTCCTCCGAATCCGTCCAACGATCCCCGCCAGCGCGAAGCGCAATCCGTGTCCCCACTGTAAACGCATCATCCAACCGTCCCTTGCGTTGAGCCGATAGCCTCTTTCGACGCCGTGACCAAGACCGCCCGGCCAATCCCCGCCCTGTTCACCCGGATGAAGGCCCCGGGCCGCGGCGGCTTCACGCTCGTCGAGCTCCTGGTCGTCATCGCCGTCATCGCCCTGCTCATCGCCGTGCTGCTGCCGGTGCTCTCCCGGGCGCGTGAGTGCGCGTATGTCACCGGCGAACTCGCCTCCGGGCGCGAGCTCATGGCCGCCCACCGCATGTACTCGTCGGACCACGCGGGCGACGTCATGCCCGGCTTCCCCACCGCCGCCATGGTCAGTTCCGGCGCCGTCGTCGCCCGCGACCAGAACGGCGCCAGACTCGCCGGCCTCCCCGCGCAGCGCTTCCCGTGGCGCCTGCTCCCCTACTACGACTACGAACTCGGCTCCTGGTACCGCGACCGCGCCGCCGTCGAGCGTACCTTCGGCACCCAGGGCGACCTCAACTCCGAGATGTTCCGCTACGCCGTCTCGGTCGGCCCGCGCATGGGCCTCAACCAGGTCTTCATCGGCGGCTCCGCCGACAATGACGGCGGCGGCTACGCCTTCAACACCGCCCTGCAGCCCGCCATCCGATCAAAGTGGGGGAGTCACTGGTACATCCGCAAGGCCTCCGACATCCCCCGCCCCGCCGAACTGCTCGTCTTCGCCAGCGCCGCCGGCGCCGACCCCGTCGGCGGCCTGGCCCTCGACGGCTTCTACCGCGTGACGCCCCCCAACTTCTTCAACCGCCGCTGGACCACCACCACCCCCAACCCCACCACCCAGCCCAACCAGACCGGCAACGTGAGTTTCCGCTACGCCGGCAAAACGGTGGGCGTGATGGCCGACGGGCACGCCGAATCCCTGACCTGGGAACAGGCTCAAGACATGCGTCGCTGGGCCCCACGAGCCAGCAAGGCCGACTACGTCATGCCGCCGCTCTAACGCGCCGCCGGCGCGTGTAAACGAGCGATGCCGCCGGACTCCGCCGGGCCGCCAAGGCCACTCACACACGCTCGCTCGACCCCGCGTCCCCCCGCGCGTCCCCCCCGCGCGTCCCCCCGCGCATTCCCCCCGCGCATTCCCCCCGCGCATTCCCAGCGACGCCGCGCTGTCGCCATGGGTCCAGCCGACCTTCGCCGGACGCCCGCGGAAAGCTCGCAAGCCCACCGTGCCCCGACGGTGCGGAGGAGCCTTTCCAACCCCACGCCCCCCGGGAAACACCCCCAAAGCCGCCGCGTGCACCCCACCGCCCACCGCCGGGGCCTTCCGTATACTCGCCGCCCCCATGCCCCCCAACACCCCCAATCCCCGCGCCAACAACAACGATTTCGCCACCTCCGACACCTACAAGGCACGCCTCAAACGACTCCGCGCCGCCCTCACCCGCCTCGAAACCCCCGCGCTGCTCATCACCAACCCCAACGACGTCCGCTACCTCGCCCCGTTCACCGGCGAGGATTCCTACGCCATCCTCACCGCCGCCTCCCTTCACGTCATCTCCGACGCACGCTTTGAAGTCGAGCTCGCGGCGCTCAAGGGCCACGCCCACGTCGTCCTCCGCCGGGGAGACATGATCGACGCCCTGAAGCAGGTCGTCGCCGACCTCGCCCTCAAGTCCCTCGCGCTCCAGGCCGAGCACCTCACCGTCGACGCCCGCGCCCGCATGAGCAAGGCGCTCCGCGGCACCAAACTCACCGACACCACCGGCGTCCTCGCCACCCTCCGCTCCGTCAAGGACGACGCCGAGGTGGCCTTCATCAAACGCGCCGTCTCCATCCAGGAGGCCGCCCTGAAGGCCGTCCTCCCCTCGATCAAGCCCGGCGTCCGCGAACTCGACATCGCCGCGGAACTCGAGTTCGAGATGAAATCCCGCGGCAGCGTCAAGCCCGCCTTCGATACCATCGTCGCCATCGGACCCAACGCCGCCAGGGCCCACGCCGTCCCCGGCGTGTCCAAACTCCCGAAGAACGGGACCGTTCTGATCGATTGGGGCGCCCGCGCCGCCGGGTACTGCTCGGACATGACCCGCACCTTCGCCCTGGGCAAGTGGCACCCGCTCCTCGCCGACGTGTACAAACTCGTGCTCGAAGCGCACCACGCCGCACTCCACGCCGCCAGGCCCGGAATCACCGGGCAACAACTCGACGCCGTCGCACGCGCCGTCATCGAGAAATCCGGCTACGGCCCCCGCTTCGGCCACGGGCTGGGCCACGGCATCGGCCTCAACATCCACGAGAACCCGCGACTCAACCGCTACGCCGCCGACCAGCCGCTCCAACCCGGCATGGTCGTCACCATCGAGCCCGGCATCTACCTCCCCGGCGTCGGCGGCGTCCGCATCGAGGACGACGCCCTCATCACCAAGCAGGGCGCACAGCCTTTGTGTACCCTCCCAAAGACCCTGCCATGGGCCACACTGTAACCCAACCAACCAACGCCACTCTCCGATTCTCGCTTTTCGTTGTTCGCTTTTCGCTTTGACTCTCACCTCCGCCTCTCTCCGCGCGCTCCGCGTTGACACCGCCTCCCCCTCCGCGAACTCCGCGCCTCCGCGGTGAATCAGCTTCGAACCCCCGAGGTCCACGTGATCGACATCCGTAAACTCAAGGAACTCGTCAAGTTGATGGTCGAGAACGACCTCTCCGAACTCGACCTCCGCGACGAGCAGGAAACCGTCGTCGTCAAGCGTGGCTACGGCCAGACCGTCATCGCCGGCGCCATGCCCGTGGCCGCCCCCATGATGGCTCACGCGCCCGCCGCCGTTCCGCACAGCGCCCCCGCCGCCGGCGGCGTCCCCGGCGCTCCGACCGCCGACGACGAATCCGGCCTCCACGCCATCGTCTCGCCCATGGTCGGGACCTTCTACGCCGCACCGGACCCCGACAGCCCCGCCTACGTCTCCGTCGGCTCCAGCGTCGGACCCGACTCGGTCGTCTGCATCGTCGAAGCCATGAAGGTCTTCTCGGAGATCAAGGCCGAGTGCTCCGGCACCATCGAGAAGGTCCTCGTCAAGGCCGGCGACCCCGTCGAGTACGGCCAGAAGTTGTTCCTCGTCCGCCTCAACTGACACCGACACGAGGCGCCAGGGACCGGTGACCAGGCATCCGTCCGCTCGAATCGTGACTTCCCTGGTGCCCGGTCCCTGAACCCCGGTCCCTATGCCTTCACCCCGCAAATTCTCCCGCATCCTCATCGCCAACCGCGGCGAGATCGCCCTCCGCATCATCCGCGCCTGCCGCGAACTCGGCATCGAGTCCGTCTGCGTGTACTCCGAGGCCGACGCCGCCGCGCCCTACCTCCGCCTGGCCGACCGCGCCATCTGCATCGGCCCGGGCCCCGCGGCGCAGTCCTACCTCAACATCCCCCGCCTCATCTCCGCCGCCGAGGTCGCCAACTGCGACGCCGTCCACCCGGGCTACGGCTTCCTCTCCGAGAACGCCCACTTCGCCGAGGTCTGCCGCGATCGCAAGATCGAGTTCATCGGCCCCACCCCCGAGGCCATGAGCAAACTCGGCGACAAGATCAACTGCAAGCGCATGGCCCGCAAGGAGAAGGTCCCCACCTTCCCCGGCCCCGAGGAAGCCATCGAGGAAGAGGCCGTCGCCGTCGAGTGGGCCAAGAAGATCGGCTACCCCGTCATCATCAAGGCCGCCGCCGGCGGAGGCGGCCGGGGCATGCGCGTCTGCCACAACGAGATGGCCCTCCGCGCCAACATCAAGCAAGCCTCCACCGAGGCCAAGGCCGCCTTCGGCAACGGCGCCGTCTACATCGAGAAGTTCCTCGAGCACGCGCGCCACGTCGAAGTCCAGTGCCTGGGCGACAAGCACGGCAACGCCATCCACCTCTACGAACGCGACTGCTCCACGCAGCGCCGCCACCAGAAGGTCATCGAGGAGGCCCCGGGCCCCCACATCGACCCCAAGAAGCGCGAGGAAGTCTGCCGCTCCGCCGCCCGCCTCATCAAGGCCGCCGGCTACCACGGCGCCGCCACCGTCGAGTTCCTCATGGACGCCAAGCAGAACTTCTACCTGCTCGAGGTTAACACCCGCGTCCAGGTCGAGCACCCCATCACCGAGATGATCACCGGCGTCGACATCGTCAAGGCCATGATCCGCGTCGCCGCCGGCGAGAAACTGCCCTACGAGCAGAAAGACATCTCCATCCGCGGCCACGCCATGGAGTGCCGCATCAACGCCGAGGACTGGGAGAAAGGCTTCATCCCCTCCGCCGGCCTGATCGAGCGCTACGAGGCCCCGGGGGGCCTGGGCATCCGCCTCGACTCCCACGCCTGCGCCGGCTACCGCGTGCCCACCAACTACGACAGCATGATCGGCAAACTCATCGCCCACGCCGAGACCCGCGAAGAGTGCATCCGCAAGATGGACCGCGCCCTGCGCGAGTTCCGCATCGAACCCATCAAGACCACCATCGGACTGCACCGCGAACTGATGAACAACGCCGCCTTCGTCAAGGGCGGCGTGGACATTCATTTCTTGGAGCGGTTGCTGAAAAAGTAGACCGAACGTGGCGGCACCCGTCGGCGACCGGCCCCGGAAGTTGTCCATCAGGCCCCGACGGGACGGCATCGAAGCCCCGCGTGCCCGGGCAAACCCGAACTGCCTCCCCGCCGCTCATCGCAACACCTCGGGCCGTTTCGACGCGCCGGCCCACCCGTCACGCGCCGACGGAACTGGCTCTGTCCCGCGCTCGCAGCACGCTGCTGGTGTCGAGCCCGCCGTCGCCTTCACAGTCCGAGGCGGCCCGAGGCCGGGCCGGCACGCGTCGCAACGAATCACCCCACCCGCCTTGCTCAAACATCGGCGTGAGCAGAGTCCCGGTTCGGGCGGGCTTCCCTACGACTGTGGGCGCCGGTCCGGTCACCGCCGGGGTCCGCGGGCTCACTCCACCCGGGGCATGCCCACCACCGCCACCCCGAGCCGGTCCGCCAGCGCCAGCGTCGAAGGTTTGTCCAGGATGATCACGTCCCCCGCCGCCACCGCGATGCACCCGCCCCCGGCGTGGTGCAGCGTGCGGATGGTGTCCGGCCCGATGGTCGGCACGTCGCTGCGCCGGTCGTGCCCGCGCCGCGCCCCTTTCAGCAGCGTCCAGTGGGTGTGCCCCCGCGGGGAGCACAGTTGCCCCGCCCGTTCGATCATCCGGTCGGTACCCTCGACCGCCTCGACCGCCACCACGTCGCGCCCCCGGACCGCGATCGCCTGCCCGATGTCCAAGGACAGCAGTTCGGCGAGGATCGGCCACCCGAAGTCGATGTCGGCCCGCTGAGCCGCCGTGGGCTCACGCCGCGTCATGCAGCCCAGCGTCGCCAGGTGGTCCGGGATGTGGAGCGTCGAGTCGATCAGTTGAACGCCTCCCTGGGCCAGCCGCTCGGCCACCACCGAGAGCATGCTGTGGCTGCGCCGGTCCGACCGGCCCATCCTCAAGTAGGTCGCCATCGTCCACAGGTCCGGCACGATCCGCAAGAGCGCCGCCTTGTTGTGCATCAGGTTCGCCTTGTCCACCTTGCCCACCATCACCGCGTGGGACGCCCCCATCTTCCTGAGTTTCCGCGACCACCCCGCCACCCGCAGCAGCCCCGCTTCCTCGAACCTGTCGCACAGCCCCGGCAACTCCCGGGGGTACTGCCCCGCCAGACCCAGCCCCATCACCGGGTGGCCCGCGGCCCGCATGCCCTTGGCCACCAGCACCGGCAGCAGCCCGCCCGAGGCGATCAGGCCCAGCGGCGCGGGCGGGGCCGGGCACGCCGGCAGCACGAAGACGGGTCGGGTTCGGACGTCGGTCAGCGCCATGCGGGGATCAGTTGCTCCATCACACCGGGGCGGAGGGCACCAGCGACAGCCGGTCCACCGCCACCCGCGGCGTGCTCTCCAGCCGCTCCAGTTCGTCCAGCACCGCGGCCGCCGAGCCGCACACCTTGAACAGACCCTTCACCCCCGCCTTGGCGAACCGCGCCTCGATCATGTGATCGATCATGCGCAGCATCGGGTCGTAGAACCCCGAGCCGTCGGGTGAGCCCGGGTCGTGCTGGTTCAGCACCAGGATCGGCTTGTCGTGCTCGCCCAGCAGCCGGCCCACCAGGATCTCAAAGAACTCCTCCATCGTGCCCAGCCCGCCCGGCAGCACGATCACCGCCTCGCCGCGCGATTCCAGCAGCCGCTTGCGCTCCCGCATCGTCTCCACCACGATCGTTTCGTGGTTCTCCGGGTCGAGCTGCTCGGCGTCCTTCAGCGCCGTGGTGATGATCCCCACCACCGTCCCGCCCGCGCCGCGGCAGGATCGCGCCAGTTCGCCCATCAGCCCCACCCGGCCCCCGCCGTACACCAATGTCCGGCCCGCCCTAGCCAGCCCTCGCCCCACCTCGGCGGCGGCGTCAAAGAACGCGCGGTTCACCGAGTTCGACGAGGAGCAGTAGACGGTGACGCTCGTGATCCGGGCGGGGGACATGTCGCCAATGGTAAACCGCCGAGCCGGGCGTCGCTCGGCACCGCCGTGGGCGCGGAAGGGGGGTATTATGGGCCGCATGTCACCCCTCCTCATCGGCATCCTGATCGTTGTCGGCCTGGTCGCCGTCATCTTCTTCTTCATCATCCTGAACTTCCTGAACCTGTACATCCAGGCCCTGTTCTCGGGGGCGAAGGTGGGGCTGCTGGACCTGGTGGGGATGAAGCTGCGGAAGGTCGACCCGCGGGTGATCGTGTACTCGCGCATCCGGGCGGTGAAGGCCGGCATCGACATCTCGACCAACCAGCTCGAGACGCACTACCTGGCGGGCGGGCGGGTGCCCAGCGTGATCAACGCGCTGATCGCCGCGTTCCGGGCCAAGATCAACCTGCCCTTCGACACCGCCTGCGCCATCGACCTGGCCGGGCGCGACATCCTCGACGCCGTGCAGACCAGCGTGAACCCGAAGGTCATCGACGTTCCGAACCCCAAACTGGGGCGGATGACCATCGACGCGGTGGCCAAGGACGGCATCCAGCTCAAGGCCCGCGCCCGCGTGACGGTCCGGGCCAACATCTCCCGCCTGATCGGCGGCGCCACCGAGGAAACCATCGTCGCCCGCGTCGGCGAGGGCGTCGTCTCCACCATCGGCAGCGCCGAGAACCACAAGGAGGTGCTCGAGAACCCGGACCGCATCTCCAAGACCGTGCTCCACAAGGGCCTCGACGCCGGGACCGCCTTCGAGATCCTGTCGATCGACATCGCCGACATCGACGTGGGCGAGAACATCGGGGCGAAACTGCAGGCGGATCAGGCCGAGGCGAACAAGAAGATGGCCCAGGCCGAGGCGGAGAAGCGCCGCGCCCTGGCCGTCGCCGAGGAGCAGGAGTTCAAGGCCCAGGAGCAGAAGAACCGGGCGCTGGTGGTGCTCGCCGAGGCCGAGGTGCCCAAGGCCATGGCCGACGCGTTCCGCAGCGGGAACATGGGGATCATGGACTACTACCGGATGAAGAACGTCGTGGCGGATACGAGCATGCGCGCGGCCATCGCGGGCGAGGATCAGAAGAAGATGGGGATGTGAGAGGAAGGCACCGGGCGTCGGGCACTGGGCACTGGGCCTTGGGCACCGGGCACGCGACGGGCGGAACCCGTTGATGGCCTGTCACGTCATCATCGAGCAAGCCGAGGATGGCCGGCTCGCCGCCCACGCCCGCGGGGACCACAGCGTCCGCACGCGGGCGCGCACGTTCGACGAGGCCGTTCCGAACATCCGGGAGGTCGCTCGGCCGCCTCGCAGCGATCGCGATGCACAGATTGATTTGATGCTCACGACCAGGCTCCGCGCGGCGTCGCGGAGCGTCGGCCTCACAGCGTCAGCCTCCCGACCAGGCACACCCCCGCCACGGCGGAGCACACCACCCAGGCGATGACCGCGCGGTCGGGCCTGGCCGCGCCGCTGAACCACGCCAGCAGCATCGCGCCGACCCCGAGCGCGCCGAGCACGGGCCAGGTCCACAGCCAGTGCCCGTTGCCGTACGCGCCCAGCAGCATCGCGGCGCCGGCCCACGAC
>CAZDYM010000057.1:0-10690 GCA_964509325.1 uncultured Phycisphaeraceae bacterium | reverse complement strand
CACCCCGCCCCGCCCCGCCCAGAACCTTCAGCCCGTCCCACTCGGCCGGGTTGTGGCTCGCCGTGATGACAACGCCAAGGTCCGCTCCCAGCCGCCGAACCATCAGCCCCGCCGTCGGTGTCGTCGCAACACCAAGGTCGATCACGCGACATCCCGCGCCCAGCAGCGCTCCCGACGCCGTCAGCGCAATCGACTGCCCGCCCATCCGCCCGTCCCGCGCGAGCACCACCGTCATCGGCCCGCCCGACTCACCCCCGCCTCGCTTCGACCGCGCCCACGACACCGCCGCGGCCACGAACCGCACCACACGCTCCGGCGTCAGCGAAGCCCCGACAATCCCCCGGCACCCGCTCACGCTCAGCATGAGCGGGGCCTCGGCGGGCCGTAACCTGTCGGCGGTCTCAGGGGACGAGGCATCTGATCCGAACGGGGAAGGGGGCGGGGTCATGGGCCGGGATGATATGGTTGCCCACGCCCACGCCGGGCCGCCGTCTCCACCCCGTCGAACCCACGACGCCCACGAAGCAGAACGCGAGCCCCCGAACCCTGCCGACACTCGCCCGCCCCGCGGCAATCGACCCCCGCCCTCGGCACGCCCAAGGCCCGGCGTCGGGCCCGGTCGTCGTCAAGCCGGGCCGGACACCGGCAGACACAGCAGACATCCGTGCACAAATCGCCTACACTCCGCCCCCCAAAGCCGACCGGCACACGCCGGCCCGCGGCGACCCCGGAGAGGTGTCCGAGAGGCTGAAGGAGCAGCACTGGAAATGCTGTATACGGGTAACCGTATCGGGGGTTCGAATCCCCCCCTCTCCGCTTGAATGAACCGAAGAAACCGCATGCAGAGATTCTGGATGCGGTTTTTTCGTGGGGTCCGAGGGGATGTTCCCAGAACGTTCCAGACGCGTGCGTAGGTCTTGTTCCGCAGGCCCGCTCCGCAGGATTGATCGGGCTGGCAACGGGGGCTTCCCTTCGGCGTCCCGGTGGTGGTATGCCGTGCGTCTTCAACAATCACACGGAGAGATGAACGATGCCAACGACCACCGCCACAAACCCAGCCACAACGACGAGTCCAACCAATGCGGTCCCGGCAACCGAGAATGATCGGACCGCGCCGCCGGTCAACCGGCCCGCGTCGGGAGCCCGAGCCGCGCCGGCTGGCGGCCGTGTCGAGACGCGCTCGGCCCGTCGGCCCGGGGAGGTTCGCGCCCGAGCGGCGCTCGGTCATGGGCTTCGTGCGGCCCGCGCCAGAACATCGCGGACGCCCTTGAGCAGAAGGGCGTCGGCAAGACCGCCGAGGAGCGCGCCGCCATGGCCCGCGCGATCTTCGCGGTGATGAAGGACGGGCCCGACGCCGCCGTCAGGACCGCCCAGACATCCTCTTCATCGCCGCCGCCGGCAACTCCAATAACGACCCGCGGTCCAGCGAGATGATCCCCGGCGGCCTCTCGGCACCGAACCTGCTCACCATCGGCGCCGCCGATCAATCCGGCAGTCCACCGGCTTCACCACCTTCGGCACGAGCGTCACCCTCGACGCCGGCGGCTCCCAGGTTGACAGTGAAATCCCCGGCGGCGAGCGCGAGAAGGCCAGCGGCACCAGCACGGCCGAACCCCAGACTGAACTCCCGGGGAACGGTCAAGATCATCACCCGGACCACCGACCCGATGCCCGGCGACAACCGCGGACCCCTTCCTGATCGACCCCAAGAACGCCGTCGAGGAACCCCTGAGATCACGCGACTGATCGGCCCCGAGCACCGCGCGTCGGCGGCACTAGTCATCGAGCAGCGCCGCCGCCAGTTCCATCGGGTGCATCGCCTTTCGCTGCACGCCGTCGTGGATCTGGTGCCGACAACTGGTCCCCGGCGCCACCACGACGGCGCCGGGACTGTCGCGCAGCACCGGGAACAGCGTGAGTTCGCCGATCCTCATCGAAAGCTCGTACCGGTCGGCGGTGTAGCCGAACGAGCCCGCCATGCCGCAGCAGCCCGTGTCGAGCACCCTGAGCGCCCCGCCAACGCCGGGCAACCGCCGCAGAAAGCGGGCGGACGTCTCGGTGCCCCACAGCGCCTTCTGGTGGCAATGCCCGTGGAGCACGACCCCCGAGGGCCGGGCCGACCGGAACTTCGGGCGAACCGGGTGCTGATCCCACCGCCGATCAAGGAAGTCCTCGGGCATGAAGCTCATCCCCGCCAGGCGTTTCAGCGCGTCCGCGGGAACGCGCAGCTTGAGGCTCAGCCAGTCGTCCTTGATGGCGCTCAGACACGACGGCTCGCACACCGCGACACCCACGGCCCCATGCTCCTCCACCGCCCGAACGAGGTTCGCCGCCGTCCGCGACGCATCACCCCGCGCCTGATCGAGCAGACCCGTCGAGATCGCCGCACGCCCGCAGCAGCCCACGTCGGGCAGCACCACGCGGTAGCCGAACGCCCGCAGCACCCGAACCGTGGCCAGACCGATCCCCGGCTCGTTATAGGTGGTGAAGCAGTCGGTGTACAGGACGACCGTCGGCGCCGCGGCGTCATCGCGCCCGCCCAGCCGCCGTGCCTGCCGGAACAGACTCGGCGCGAACGCCGGGACGGCACGACGGTCCGACAGCCCCAGCAGCCGGGCGTTGACCAGCCGGGCAAGCGGAGCATTCGCGACCCAGTTCGAGATCGGCGCGAACATCGAGCCCACGCGGTTCAGCAGCCTGACATTGCCGAAGGCCAGGGCACGCAGGGGCGCCCGCCCCGCCGCCCGGTACGACTGCGCCAGGTACTCCGCCTTGTACTTGGAGATGTCGACGTTGCTTGGGCACTCGGTCTTGCACGCCTTGCAGCTCAGGCACAGGTTCAGCGTTTCGAGCGTTTCCCGGTCGTTCCACTGCGGCGAACCGGCGGCGTTCGCGCCCGGCCGGTTCGTTGATTCGGCCAACTGCCCCGTGATCGCCAGCCGCAGCGCGTTGCCGCGCCCCCGCGTCGAGTGACGCTCGTCCAGCGTCGCCATGTAGGAAGGGCACATGGTGCCGCCCTGCTTCTTCCGGCACACCCCGGCCCCGTTGCACAACTCGACGGCGTGATCGAAGCCGCCCTCCTTCGTGTAATCGAAAAAGGTCTCGGTCGCCGCGGCGTGCACGTCGTGCCCCAGCGGGCGCGGGCGGGTCCGCTCGTGGATCGATCGAACATCGCCCGGCGCCACGATGTTCCCCGGGTTCAGCAGGTTCAGCGGGTCGAACAGCGCCTTGATCTCGCGGAACGCGCCCATCAGTTCCGGGCCGTAGAACCGCTCCAGCAGCGGCCCGCGCACCCGACCGTCCCCGTGCTCGCCGGACATCACGCCCCCGAGCCGCTTGGCCAGATCGGCCACCTCAACCGCGATCTCCTCCATCTTCACGCGGTCGCCCGCGTCGCGGAGGTTCAGCAGCGGCCGGACGTGCAGCACCCCCACCGACGCGTGCGCCCAGTACGCCGCCGTCGTCCCCTTGCTCGACACGATCCGCTTGAACTCCCGCACGAACTCGCCCAGCCGCTCCACCGGCACCGCGTTGTCCTCGACGAACCCCAGCGGCTTGCGCTCACCGGGGATCCCGTGCAGCAGCGGCTCGCCCGCCTTCCGCAGCTTCAACGCCTGCGCCATCTCCGTGGCGCCGGTGTACGCGGCGAAGCCCGCGCTCGGCGCGACCCGCGACAGCAGCACGCGGAGATCATCCAACCTGGCTCGGATCTCCTCGGCGCCCGCGGTCGAGAAAAACTCAACATAAAGCACCGCGGCGAGCGGCCTCGCCGTGCCCGGCCGCGGCATCAGGTTCACGTACGCCGCGTACTCTCCGTTCTCCCGCGCCAGCCCGATCACCATGTCGTCCAGCAGTTCCACGGCGCTCGGCCTGAGCGCCAGGATCGGCACCACGCATGAGATCGCCTCTTCCAGCGAGTCAAACCCCAGCACCGCCAGCCCCTTGGCCCGCGGGATCGGGTGCAGCCTCAGCGTCGCCCCCACGGTCACCGCCAGCGTCCCCTCGCTGCCGCAGATCAGGTGCGCCAGGTTCAGCCTCGAGAGCGGGTCGACCCCCTCGCGCCGCGCCGCGTCGATGTCCTCCAGCATCATGTCCAGCGCGTACCCCGCGTTGCGCCGGACCGTCTTGGGGAACCGCTCACGGATCAGCCCTTCGTGCCTCAGCACGACATCGATCACCCCCTCGCCCAGCCGCCGCGCCACCGGGTCGCCCAGGCACGAACCCTCCGCCAGCGGCACCGCCGACCGGCACCCCGGCGTCGCCAGCAGCACGCTCACCGCCTCGACGCTCTCGCTCGTCCGACCGTACAGGATCGACCGCGTCCCCGCCGCGTTGTTGCCGATCGCGCCCCCGATGTTGCAATGCCGCGCCGTCGCCGGGTCCGGGGCAAAGAACAGGTCGTGCCCCATCCGCCGAAGCTCGTCGTTCAGATCATCAATGGTGATGCCGGGCTGCACACAGCACACGCGGGCGTCCTGACGCACCCATTCCAGCGCGCGGCAGTACGCCGAAAAATCAATCACCACCGCCTCGTTCACCCCCTGACCCGCCAGCGACGTCCCCCCGCCCCGCGGCAGCACCGGGACCCGATGCTCCACGCAGTACCTCAACGCCTCCCCCGCCGCCGCGATGTCCTTCGGGATGACCACCCCCAACGGCTCGACCTGATAGATCGAGGCATCCGTGGCGTACAGCATCCGATCGTGCTTCCCGAAACGCACCTCGCCCCGGTCCCCCAGCACACGCCGCAACGCCTCGGCGTGCTCCCGCATCGACAACCCGCCGCCCCCCGTCCGGCCCACCGGCGAGCGCGAAACAGTCAATGCCGCCGGGGTCGACGTGCCTTCTGCCATGCCCAACCGTATCGGCTCGCCGGCGTGATGTCCTGCGCCGAAACCACGCCCGCCTCCGCAACGAACCCGGAGCGCCATCGAGGGCCGGCATCCAACGGCACCCGAGCACCCGACCTCGCCCGCGCGCCGGGCTCGTCCCCCCACGCCGAGCCCTCGTGCCTGCGTGCCCGCGTGCCGTCCCCTAGACCCTTACCACCGACTGAAACTCCGTGTACCGCTGGGCGACTTCCGCCTTCGTCAGCGACGCCAACCGGTCCAGGCTGAACGACTCGATCGCGAACGACGCGATCACCGTCCCGTGCGCCAGGGCCTGCTGGATCGCCGGCATGTCCAGACGACCGTCCTTGGTGTGGCTCGCCGCTAGATGTCCCATCATCCCTCCGGCGAAGCTGTCCCCCGCGCCGGTCGGATCGATCACCTTCTCACACGGGTACGCCGGCAGCGCCGCCAGCCCGTCCCGGTGCACCAGCACGCACCCGTGCTCGCCCTTCTTGATCACCACGAACTTCGGCCCCATCCCCAGGATCGCCCGACCGGCGGTGAACGGGTTGCGCTTCCCCGTCAGCATCCGCGCCTCCTCATCGTTCACCACCAGCCCGTCGATCTTGCCCAGCAGGTTGAGCAACTCGGCTCGGCTGGTCTCGATCCACAGGTTCATCGTGTCCGCCACCGCGATCAGCCGCTGCGGGAAACTCTCCAGAAGGTCCAACTGCACCAGCGGGTGGCTGTTCGCCAGGAACACAAACCGCGAGTCCCGGTACTTCTCCGGCGGCTTGGGGGGCTTCTCCGCCAGGACGCCCAGTTCCGTGAACAGCGTCTCGCGCTGGTTCATGTCGTCGAAGTACTTGCCGCCCCAGCGGAACGTCTTGCTCCCGCGCCGGATCTCCAGCCCGTCCACGTCCACATTCGGGAACTTCGCGAACACCGCCTGGTAATCGCCGTGGAAATCCTCCCCCGCCGCGGCCACCAGACGCACCTTCGTGAAAAACGACGCCGCCGCCGCGAAGTACGTGCACGACCCCCCGAGCACCTGCTCGGCCTTGGCGTCAGGCGTGTGAACGGTATCGATCCCGATGGTTCCGGTGACAATGAGCGACATGCGGGCCTCATGAACGGCGGCGAAACGGTGAAAAGGGCCGATGATAGGGAGTCCGCGGCGCCCTCGCCCAACCCGCGCACGAACTCAGTCGGATCGCCGCCACGACCGCCGCACGCCGGGCCCGTTGCCCCGCCCCCTCCATTCGACCTGGCGTCATCCGCGGTCCGGCCAGCCATGCTCACGGGCACGCCGTCCCGAACACCGACAGGAGAAAAACCAGGTCCGCGGTGTTGACCGTCCCGTTCCCGTCGAAGTCCCCGCCGCTGTTCGCCGGGACCACCCCCCCGAAGTTGCTCAGCAGCACGGCGAGGTCGAGCGTGTTGATCGACAGATCGCCGTTGATGTCACCCAGGCACGCCGGCGGCGGAGCCGGGATCATCGCGTACGCCCGCACCGAGCCGTTGAACACCCCCGTCCCCACAATCACGCCCGTGTCGCTGATCGAAAGCGCGCTCGACGACGTGTTCGTCGAAAGGTCCCACCCCGTGCCCGCGGGGATCAGGTCCTGCACCCGGTACGTCGCCGCTCCGTCGTACAGGAACGGGACCGCGAACGCCGACGACGCCGTCCCCACCGCCCAGCCCTTTGAGTTCACGCCCCGCGCGCTGCCCTGCGTCGTCCCGGCCGGCAACGGGATCGCCGCCATCCCTCCGCCGCCGGTCCAGATGTACGGCGTGCCCGCCCCCTGGTTCAGCATGCTGCTTCCGACTACGTGACCGGCATTCGAGATGTCAAACGCCAGCGCACCGTTCAACCCCGGCAGCGCGCCGACCTCGAGCATGGTGTCCGAGTCCATGTCGTACACCATCCCGACGTTCCGCGCCGCGTTGTTCGGATCAACGCCGTTGCCCACGCACACGTTCGAGTCGTTGATCGAAAACGCCGTCGTCATCCGCGTGCCGCCGGGCCCCAGCGTGGTGATGAGCGTGGCGACACCCCCCGCACCGCCGGTATAGACCACCGGCGCCTCCAGGCTCCCGCCGTTCACCGACCCGACCGCGACGCCGGCGTTGTTGATGTCGTTGGCCCGCCCCAGCGTCTGCCCGGCAGGCAGCGGCAACTGAGCGGCCACGCCGCCCACCCAGATCACCGGCAACGGGCTCGATCCGAACGCCGTCGTCGCGCCCGTTCCCACAAACACCCCCGAATCATTCACCGAGTTCCCCACGCCGAAGTTCCGCACCGGCGAAGCCAGATTCGGCAACGAGGCGAACACCCCCGGCGCGGTCCACGAGATCGCCAGGCTGCCCGGCGCGCCCAGCGACCGCCCGGTCGCGTGCTGCCCGTTCGACGACACCCGGAACCCCTGCGACCCGCTGTGCCCCGCCACCGCCCCGATCTCGACAATCGTGTACTGCGGCACCCCGCCCCACGCCGCGCCGCCCAACGCAACCACCGCCACCACGCCAAACACACCACGGCTCGCTCGGTTCTGACGCATCTCCTCGCTCCTTCATGCTTCGCGGGCGCCCAAGGCGAGCGCGGCAACCGGGTCCAGGCACCATCCCACCAGCACCACCGGGCACCCGCGGATGGGCTCGAAAACGCCAACCTACGCCCCTCCGCGCGCGAGGCAACTCAGAATCGTGGCTTCCCCGGAGATTTCCGCGAGTTTCTTCACCAACCCCCGCCCGTTGAACCACGAGAAGCAAACCTCGTCGGCCCCAAACGAGCATCGCCGTCCCCATCGATGTCCTCACAAAATGCGGCGCAATCGTACATTCGCCGTTTTCTATTGCGTTCAAGCACCGCCGAGGCTATGCTTCCCGCCCGACCGGCCGGCCACCTCCAGGAGCACCGATGTCCACTCTCGCCGCCTCGACCACCGCACCGCACGCCGCTTCCTCCGCCGCCAAGACCCTGGCCCTCCACGGCGGCACCCCCGTCTGCGACAAGCCCATCCCCCCGGTCGCCGTCCAGATCACCGAAGAAGACATCAACGCCGTCGTCGGGGTCATGCGCTCGGGCATGCTCGCCCAGGGAAAGAACTGCCTCGCCCTTGAAGAGGCCTTCGGCAAGCAGACCGGCGCCCGTCACATGATGACCTGCGCCAACGGCACCTGCGCCCTCCAACTCGCCTACGAGCCCCTCATCCAGCCCGGCGACGAAGTCCTCGTCCCAGCCTGGACCTACATCGCCACCGTCAGCATGGTCGTCGCCCGTGGCGGCATCCCCGTGTTCTGCGACGTCGACCCCCACACGTACAACATCGACGTCGCCGACGCACGCCGACGCATCACCAGCAAGACCACCGCCATCGCCTGCACCCACCTCTACGGCAACCCGGTGGATATCGACGCCGTCGAGAAACTCGCCGTCGATCACGCCCTCGCCGTGGTCTACGACGCCGCCCAGTCCCACCTCGCCACCTACAAGGGCCGCGGCCTCGGCGAGTTCGGCGACGCCGTCACCTACTCCCTCTACGCCACCAAGAACATGACCACCGGCGAAGGCGGCTTCATCTCCACCAACGACGACGACCTCGCCAAGCAGATCAAACTGCTCCGCTCCCACGGCGAAACCCAGAAGTACATCCACGGACAGGTCGGCTACAACTACCGCATGACGGACATGGAGGGCGCCCTGGGCCTCAGCCAGCTGCAGCGCCTCCCCGCCAACAACGCCAAACGCCGCGCCAACGCCGCCGCGTTTGACCGCGCCATCGCCGCCATCCCCGGCCTCGCCGCCCCCACCGAGACCCCCGGCGCCGTCGGCATCTACCACCTTTACCCGGTGCGGATCGACCCCGCGCAGTTCGCCAAGCCTTCGGACGGCTCGAACGTGCGCGACCTGTTCGCCAAGGCCCTGAACGCCGAGGGCGTCGCCACGGCCATTCACTACCCGCGCCCGGTCACGCGCCAGCCGGCCTTCGAAAGGCTTGTGAAGGATTTCCCCCCCGTCGCCGACCGTCTCGCCGAGACCCTGCTCTGCATCCCCGTCCACGCCGGACTGAACGAGACCCAGGTGAAGCAGATCGCCGAGGCGCTGCACAAAGTCGCCGCCGCGCTCCGCTGAGCCGGTCGCGAGGCGGCGTCAACGCTCGAACGCGCCCGCGGTGTCCGAGAACGTCGCGTCCCACGAGGCGGGCCTCGATCTGAATGAATATGCATACGCCGCCTCCGCCGCACCAAACGCGCCGCGAACGCCGCGCAAACACGCGATAAACCCGCGCCAGTTTGGAACCCCGCGCTTGAACCTCCCCTCGATCAGGTTAGATTTTGGTCAGACCGTCGGTGGTCTTTCCGAGGCGTCGACGCGGGGAGAAACACGTCACCTCCCACGTTGGCCCGCTTGAGTTCTCGCGCCGAGCGTTGTTGCTCGGGTCGGGGGAAGCGCCCGGTCCATTTGTAGGAGGACACGCCGTGACAAACCGCGCATACCTGTTCATCGTTCCCTTGCTCGTGATGCCCACCGCCGCGCTGGCCGCCGGCCCGCGCGTGGTCTATTCGAACATTCAGACCTCCCCGACGTCGGATATCCCCGGGCAGCCCGGGGCCAAGTTCCGCACCGGGACCAACGCCTTCAGCAAGCCCTTCGCCAGCCCCGACGGATCGCGCTGGGCCCTCCGCGCCTTCAACAACACCGGCTCCACCGCCGACGACGAGTTCATCCTCAGCGGCAGCGGCCTCAGCGGCCTGAGCATCATCCGCGAGAACTTCTCCACCGGCCTGCTCGCCGGCGAAGTGTGGAACGCCTTCGACGAGAAGATCGGCATCGACAACAGCGGCAACATCGCCTTCTCCAACAACACCTCCGCCGCCACCAACCAGGACGAACTGGTCGCCCGCTTCAACGCCGGGACCAACGACTTCACCGCCATCGCCCGCGAGGGCGCCGGCGCCGACCCCATCGCCGGCGCGCTCTACGGCGTCGCCATCTCCACCGCCAACATCACCGCCGACGGGCGCGTCTTCTACCTCGGTTCGTCGCTCACCGGCGTGCCGACCGCCAACAACGCCGCCCTCTTCGGCAACTCCGGCGGGAGCGTCGTCGCCCAGAAGGGCATCACCACCCCCTCCGGCGCCTCCGCCGCGTGGGAACTCTTCGACACCGACGACTTCCGCATCAGCGGCGACGGCACCCAGTACCTCGCCAAGGGCGACCTCGTCGGCACCAGCAACGACGACGTCCTGGTCCGCAACGGCGCCGTCGTCATGCAGGAGGGCTCGATCGTCCCCGGATCGTCCTTCACCTCCCCCATCGCGTCCGGCTTCACCGCCGACATCTTCATGAGCGCGTCCGCCGACTGGATGGTCCGCGGCTCCAACACCGACGCCATCGACTGGGCCACCTACAACGGCAACGTCGTCGCCGTCACCGACAACGCCGTCCCCGGCGGCCTGCCCGGCGAGAACTGGGACGACACCCCGTTCGCGCAGACCTTCTTCTTCATCACCGCCAACAACACCGGCGGCTTCGTCGTCGGCGGGACCACCAACAACCCCGACACAACCGCCAACGCCGTCCTCGCCTACGGCACCGGCGGCGCCCTCACCACCGTCTTCGCCCGTGAAGGCGACGCCGTCGACGTCGACGGCAACGGCCTCTTCGACGACAACGCCTTCCTCTCCATCTTCAACAACGACGACGGCTTCCTCCTCGACAACGGGAAGTTCTACTTCACCGCCGAACTCCGCGACAACACCGGCGCGACCATCGGACAGGCCTTCCTCACCATGGACGTCCCCGCGCCGGGCGCCGCGGCCCCCTTCGCGCTGCTCGCCCTCGCCGCGGCCCG
>CAZDYM010000056.1:0-10747 GCA_964509325.1 uncultured Phycisphaeraceae bacterium | reverse complement strand
TGGGACGGGATGGAGGAGGCGATCTCGAAGGCCGAGGCGGAGGCGGCGCGGCTGGAGGGCGAGATGCGCGACCCGAGGGTGATGGCGGACCACAAGCGGATGCAGTCGGCGTGCGCCGCGCTGGAAGCGGCGCACGCCGAGGTGGCCCGACTGTACGCGCGGTGGGCGGAGCTTGAGGCGAAGCAGAAATAGCGGGCGCGGCGCGGGGCCGCGAGCGATGCTCGACGCGCGGGCGGTCCTACGATGTCGGCATGAGCGACGTCCCCGCGCCCCGCAAGACCCAGCGTGACGAGGAGCAGGTGCAGCGCGTCCGCCTCAAGGCGCTGCTGGCGGTCATGGTGCTGGTGCTGATGGCGGTGGTGGTGGCGCTGGGGATCGTCACCGAGGCGCCCGAGACCAGTTCCGGGATCCGCCTGGCGGACTACTGGCCCTATGTCGGGCTGGGATGTCTGATGTTCTTCGGGCTGATCATCGCGGTGGACACGCTGACGCCGCGGCGGAAGCTGTCGACGATCTCGGCGATCCTGTTCGGGGGCTTCGCGGGGCTGATCGTGACGCTGCTCCTGGGGATGGTGATCGACTACTTTGTGAGCACGTACATCCCGCAGCCGAACAAGGGCGCGGCGCAGCAGGTGTTCATGATCAAGGTGATCCTGGGCCTGGGGCTGTGCTACCTGGGCGCGACGACGGTGCTGCAGACGCAGGACGACTTCCGGCTGGTGATCCCGTACGTGGAGTTCGCCAAGCAGTTGCGGGGCGCCAAGCCGCTGATCCTGGACACCAGCGCGCTGATCGACGGGCGGGTGCTGGACATCGCGGAGGTGGGGCTGCTGCAGACGCCGCTGGTGATCCCGGGCTTTGTGATCGGGGAGCTGCAGGCGCTCGGGGATTCGTCGGACAAGATGAAGCGGGCGAGGGGCCGGAGGGGTCTGGAGGTGGTGTCGAAACTGCAGCGTTCGCCGCGGCTGGACCTGACGCTGGACGAGACGCCGGTGGGCGGCAAGGACGTGGACGCGATGATGGTCGACCTGGCCCGGCTGATGCCCGGGACGATCGTGACGACCGACCTTGGGCTGAACCGCGTGGCGTCGATTCAGGGGGTGAGCGTGCTGAACATCAACGACCTGGCCAACGCGCTCAAGCCCAACGTGATCCCCGGCGAGCCGTTGACCGTTCAGTTGATGAAGCGGGGCGAGCAGCCCGGCCAGGCGGTCGGGTACCTGGAGGACGGCACGATGGTGATCGCCGAGAACGGCGAAGCGTCCATCGGGGAGGAGGTCCACCTCATCGTGAAGAGCACGATGCAGACCTCGGCGGGGCGGCTGATCTTCGGGCGTCTGGAGGACGCCGCACGCTCCGGGCACGACACCTCGGGGGATTCGGGTGTGGCGATGGAGGACGCTGAGGACGCGGACGGCGCCGGGGGAGCCGGAGGTGCTGCCGGGAGCGGGAGTGCAGGCGGTGGCGGGGGAGCCGGGGGGGCTGGGGGGGCCGGTGGGGCCGGGGGGTTCAGGCCCCGCCCTCGGACGCACCGGAATCCGCGGCGCGGGTGATGTGACCCGCGGCTTCGAAGCGGGGTGAGGTGAACCCACCGGCGGCGTTCCCGGCGGCGGCGCGATCAGTTGTCGGTCACGCGACGCAGGTGCTCCGCGTGCCATGCCGCCGCACGGTCGAGGGCCACCTGATCCCTGTCGGCGATCGCCTGCTCGATCATCGGGAGGATCCACGGCGCGTAGCCCGAGTCCCGATCACTCGACGCGTACGCGTTGCGGAACCAGGGCCTTCCCGGCAGGCCCTGCTCGATCTTCCAGGCGCGGTCGAAATCGCGGAGAGCCTGGTTCGCCTTCTGCGGAGCGCGGAGGGCCTCGGCGGGGGCGCTCTCCAGCCACGCCGCCCGCCCGGCAAGCCGCTGAACCCCTGCTTCGATCGGAGCCGGGTCGAAGGTCAGGCCCGCGCTGTCGGCTTGTTTCTTGAGACGGTTGAGGTGATTGGTCAGGTCCGGCGCCCAGCGTCTGGGGTCCACCGGCAGCACGTCGGCGTTGGCGAGGCGGGCGGAGATGAGGGCGGTCATCCGGGCGTTCATCTGGGCGGGGAGGTAGTCGTCGCCGACGACGGCGCGGTACCAGTCGAGGGTGTCGTAGCGGGAGTGGTAGCTGGTGCCGGGCGCGCCGCCGGAGCCGAGCGAGATGCTGGGGACGAGCACGTGGCAGACAAAGCCGATGTGGTCGGAGCCGCCGCCGAGATCGCCGATGGGGGGCTCGGTCATCGCGGGGTCCGCCTTGGCGGCGCGTTTGAGCCACGTGTCGAACACGGTTCCGGGCGACTTCAACTCTTCGGGTGTCGGGGGCTTCCGGCGCGCGTGGTTGGCCAGCGGGGCGTTGGGGACGAGCCGGGCGGCGTCGTAGACGAGCGACTTGAGCGACGGCCCGGCGGAGGCGTAGAAGTTCGGGCCCATGGTCGCCATGTCGAGGTTGATGTAGGCGATGGCGTTCTTCTCGAGGTCGTCGCGGTTGCCCTCGACCCACTCGACGCTGCCGAGGATGCCGAACTCCTCGGCCCCCCAGGCGGCGAAGACGATCGAGCGGTCCGGAGGAAATCCCGCCTTGGCGAGGTCGCTGAAGACCCGCGCCGCTTCGAGAACGAGGATCAGGCCGCAGGTCGGGTCGCAGGCGCCGTGGTTCCAGGCGTCGTGGTGGCAGCCGATGATGATCTTTTTCTCCGGCTCTTTAGCGCCCTTAAGGGTGGCCAGGACGTTGGCGGTCTTGGTGATCTGGCGCGACTGCTCGACCTTCAGCCGCACGCGGAGGTCCGGTCCGCCGGAGAGCCTGTACGGGGTGGGCAGGCCGCCCTGCCAGTCGGGGACGCGGTCGGCGACGGGTTCGCCGGTCATGGCCTGGAGGATGGGCTGCGCGGACTCCCAGGAGATGGGCTGCACCGGGATGACGGGCAGGCCGGCGTCCTCGGGCCGGATGCGCGGGGCGTGCTCGGTGGCCTCGATCATCGGGGTGAGCGGGTCGCCCGCCAGCCCGGACAGGATCGATCCGCTCTGTGCTTGTGCCGGGGTGTACCAGCCGCCCTCGGGGTATGCCGGCCCGCGCTGGTAACCGGAGTCTTCGGGGTCCGTGAAGATGAGCAGGCCCAGAGCGCCGGCCTCTTCGGCGAACTTGGCCTTGAAGCCGCGGAAGTTCCCGCCGTAGCGCGCGATGACGATGCTCCCTTTGACTTCGACACCCAGTTCCGCGAGTTTGGCGAAGTCGGCCTTGGTGCCGTAGTTGGCGTAGACGACGGGCGCGGTGACATCGCCCGAGCCGCTGTAGGCGTTCCAGGCGAGCGGGATGAGGTCCGGGCTGCGGGTGTAGTCGTCGCCGGGGATCGGCGGCTCGGAAAGGCCGAGTTTCCTGGCGACGGCGGGGGGCGCCGCGATCTCGAGCTCGGCGCCGACGGGCTTGGCGAGATAGGGCCAGACCCAGTGGGTGTGGACGTCGAGGCCCATCTCGCTGAACGCCTTGGCGAGGCGTTCGATGGTGCGGAGATCGCCCGGCGTACCGGCGACGTGCGGCTCGGAGGCCACCAGGTCGTGCCAGGCGCGGAGGCGGGCGGGGTCGATGCCTTCGAGGAGTTTCCGCTCGTAGTCCCGCTGGGCCTCGCGCCGGTCGGGGGCGAAGCGGGACAGCGAGAAATCCTGTGCCGCCGCGACGGCGCAGGCGGAGCACAGCACGATCAAGGCGTGGACGGCTCTCATGGGGGCAGCATATCCGGGGCTGCCGAACCGGCGGTTGACGGTGGAGGCGAGGAGAGCGCGGAGGGGATCACAAGCGAGGCGGGGGATGGATCATCCGAGCCCGGATCGTCATCACGGGTCCGTGCCCCACCGCCCGGGCCCGCGCGCGGCGTCCGCGCCGTCCCGCCGGTGGAACTCCCGCTGGCGTGTCGGCGGGTACGCTCATGCCATGCTGAGGATCAAGCCGTTCGTCGCGCTCCGCCCGCCCCGCGAGCACGCCGCCGAGGTGGCGTGCGTGCCGTACGACGTGATCAACACGGCCGAGGCGCGGGCCCTCGCCGAGGGTCGTTCGCGCTCGTTCCTGCACGTGATCCGGCCCGAGATCGGGCTCCCCGACGGGACGGACCCGTCCTCTGAGACCGTGTACCGGGCGGCGCGGGAGAACTTCACGCGGTTCCAGCGCGAAGGCACGCTGGCGCGGGCGCCCGGCCCCGCGGTGTACCTGTACCGCCAGGAGTGCACGCTGCTGGGGCGGACGGTGAGCCAGACCGGCGTGGTGGCGTGCTGCCACATCGACGATTACGAACGCGGCATCATCAAGAAGCACGAGAAGACCCGCAAGGACAAGGAGGACGACCGCACGCGGCACGTGCTGGAACTGAACGCCAACGCCGAGCCGGTGTTCTTCCTGGTCAAGGACGACGCGGCGCTGGGCGGGCTGATCGCGCGCGATTCCGGGCCGACCGCCGCGGCGTTGTACGACTTCACGGCGCCCGACGGCGTGCGGCACACGGTGTGGGAGTGCGCCGACGCCGGCGCGTATGTCAACGCCTTCCGGAAGGTGCCGGTGGCGTACGTGGCGGACGGGCACCACCGCACCGCCGCCGCCGCGAGGGCGGGTGCGGAGAAGCGGGCCGCGAACCCCGGCCACACCGGCGACGAGGGGTACAACTGGTTCATGGCGGTGCTGTTCCCGGCGTCTCAACTGACCATCCTGCCGTACCACCGCATGGTGAAGGGCCTGAACGGGATGTCGCCCGCGGCGTTCCTGGAGCGGCTGGCGGGCGTGGGCACGATTGAAGCGGCCCCGCGGGCCGAGCCGGGGGCGCGGGGGAGTTTCGGCGTGTACCTCGGCAAGGGGTACGGGTGGCGACGGGTGACACTGCCCGCCTCGTCGATCCCCGCGCACGACCCCATCGCGAGCCTGGACTACGAGATGCTCGCGGACCGCGTGCTGGGGCCGATCCTCGGGATCACCGACCTGCGCACCGACAAGCGGATCGATTTCGTGGGCGGGATCCGCGGCCCCGGCGAACTGGAACGGCGCGTGGACAGCGGCGAGATGGCGGCGGGGTTCTGCATGCACCCGGTGCAGATCGAGCAGTTGATCGCCATCGCCGACGCCGGGGCGATCATGCCGCCCAAGAGCACGTGGTTCGAGCCGAAGCTGCGGAGCGGGCTCCTGGTCAATCCGCTGGGGTGAACGAAGCGAACCCCAACCGTGAGGGGGGCGCGGCACGGGGCGGCCAAGCGCCCGTCGGCGTCGGTCCGTTCTTCGACTTGACCGCCGGATTCCTCGGACCACTCGGACGCCTCGAGCGAGGCTCCTGCTTCACCGTCGGGCCCGTGATTGCCCGTACCATCCAGACCCATGACCGACCCCGCCTCCCGCAACCCGTCCAAGCCCAGTGTTGAGGAAACGCCCGAGTCGCCGCACCGGCTTGAGCAGCAGCGCCGCGAGAACCGCGAGGCGTTGCGGGCGCTGGGTGTCGATCCCTACGGCCAGCGGACGACCGGGCTGCTGAGCGTCGCCGAGGCGCGGGAGAAGTACGACAGCGGCGCCGACGCGGCCTACGCCGCGGCCAGCGCGGCGGCGAAGGGACAGGCCGGCGCGGTGGTCGAGGATCGGCGCGCGGTGGCCAAGGTGGCGGGGCGCGTCGTGCTGAAGCGCGACGGGGGAAAACTCATCTGGCTGCAAATCCGCGACCACACCAGCGGTCCGGCCCGCGAAGAAGGCGAGGCGGGCGCGACGGCGCGGGGCGGCGCCGCCTGCCCGATGGCGAAGGACCTTCAGGTGGCGGTGAGCCTGAAGGACTGCAGGGCCCCCGGGTTCGACGTGGCGAAGTTGCTTGATCTCGGCGACATCGTCGTCGTCGAGGGGCCGCTGATGAAGACCAAGACGGGCGAGGTGACCATCTGGGCCTCGTCCATCGGGGTGGCGTGCAAGAGCATCGCCCCGCCGCCGGAGAAGTGGAGCGGCCTGCAGGACCCCGAGGTGCGGTACCGGCGGCGCTACGTCGACCTGTACGCCAACCCGGAGACGATGCAGGTGGCGAAGCTGCGGGCGCAGTTGGTGCGGGAGATCCGCGGGCTTCTGGAGGAGCGCGGGTATCTCGAAGTCGAGACCCCGACGCTGCAGACCCTGGCGGGCGGGGCGGCGGCGCGCCCGTTCGTGACGCACATGAACGCGCTGGACATCGACCTGTTCATGCGGGTGGCGCCCGAGTTGTACCTGAAGCGGCTGCTGGTGGGCGGCATGCCGAGGGTGTTCGAGTGGTCGCGCAACTTCCGCAACGAGGGGCTCGACCGCTCGCACAACCCTGAGTTCTCGATGCTGGAGCTGTACGAGGCCTTCGGCAACTACGAGACGATGATGGAGATCGTCGAGGAGATGGTGCGTCGGTGCGCGCGGCGGGTGAAGAAGCAGTGGGGCCCCGGCGGCGCCTTGGAAACGGACCTTGTCCTGCCCTACGGCGAACTCCGCATCGACTACGGTAGGCCGTTCGAGAAGGTGACGTACGAAGCGCTGTTCGAGATGGGCCTGGGGTTCTCGATGCGCGACGCCGACCGCGTCCGCGCCGAGGCGAAGCGGCGCGGACTCAAGACCGACGGCGTCGCGGACATCCTGCTCGTCAACGAGCTGTTCGACGAGGCCGAGGGCGCGATCGACCCTTCGCGTCCGACGTTCCTCATCGACTACCCCGCGCCGCTGTGCCCGCTGACTCGCTCCAAGCCGGGCCGGCCCGAGATCGCCGAGCGCTTCGAGCTGTTCATCGGCGGCATGGAGCTCGGCAACGCCTACACCGAGCTCAACGACCCGGATATCCAGGAGGCGAAGTTCAAGGAGCAGCTCGCGGGCATCGACGCCGAGGAGAACACCTTCCGCACGTTCGACGAGGACTTCATCTACGCGCTGAAGGTGGGGATGCCGCCGGCGGGCGGCCTGGGCGTGGGCATCGACCGGTTGATGATGCTGATGCTGGACCAGCACTCGATCCGGGACGTGCTGCTGTTCCCGCTGATGAAGCCGGTGGGCTGACGCGGACGGTCAGGGCGCCCCCGCCTGCCTCTCCCAGAATCTCAGCCAGTTCAGGTGGGTGAACCCGTCGATCTCGTCCTCGCTCCAGTTGCGGGCCCGCAGGCCGGCCGCGAGGCGGGCCAGGTGGGCGGGGCGCTCGACGCCCTCGCACATCTCTTCGGCGCTGAAGCCGCCGTCCATGTCGCTGCCCAGCCCGACGGCGCGCTTGTGGCCCGCCACCGCGCACACGCGCTCGACGTGGTCGAGCGCGTGCTCGATGGTCGGGCGCCCGACGCCCTTGTGCGGCGGCTCGCGGCGCAGGAACTTGGCGAAGAGGTTGAGCCCGATCACCCCGCCTCGGCGGGCGATCTCGAAGATCGTCCCGTCGCGCAGGTGACGCTGGTTTCGTCCTTCCTGTTCGCCTCCCAGCAGTTCGCGGCAGTTCGAGTGGCTGGCGATGACCGGGCGGTCGGTCATGGTGAGCAGGTCGTCGCAGGCTCGGTCGCTGAGGTGGGAGAGGTCGTGCACCAGCCGGTGCGCGTCCATCGCGCGAACCATCGCGCGCCCCAGGGCCGACAGCCCCTCGCGCTCGGTGCAGCCCGGGATCGGCTCGCCCATGTTCCCCTGGGCATAGCGGGATGACTTCGCCCACGCCAGCCCGACGGCGCACACGCCGCGGGACTTCCACCACTCAAGATCATCGGGCGAGCGGATCGAGTCGGCCCCCTCGACGAGAATGCCGACGTGGGGCCCGCTCTCGGCGAGCCGCAGAGCCCGGGCGGCGATCGGCGTCGGGACCACCTCGCTCACCCCCATCCCGCCGCGGATCTCGCCGACGCCGGTGTCGGCGCGCAGGCAGCCCGGCAGGTCGAGGCGGATCAGCCCGCGGTCGCGCCAGGTTTCGTAGGCCTCGAGTTGGGCGCGTCCGCGCCGCGCGGCGCCGTCGGCGTCGCCCGGGCGGTACTGCTCCGGGCCCAGGGCGGAGGCGGGCACATCGGGGCCCACCTGCTCGATGAAGATGGTGGCCAAAGCGAAGGCGACGCCGCCGGCCCGGAGCGCGGGGAGCGTGACCCCGGCGGGTGGCCATGGTTTGCGGGCGTGCTCGGGCGGGGCGGTCATGTCGCGCCCGTGGACAGCGAGGCAGGCCAGGTCGAGATGGGCGTCGAACCAGATCATTCGCATGAGGCGGGGGTTTCGCGGAGCGGCAACGCCGCGCGGCGCTGCAACGCCCGACGCGGCTCGAAGCGGGGGCTCGGGTTGAGGGTATAGGGCGTGGCGCAGGGACTCGTCCGGCCCGCGCCCGACACCTGACACTCGATCCCCAATTCCCGTTTCCCGGCTGCCTCGGGATCACCCACCCCGCCGCGAAACCGCTCACGCATCCCGCGCGAACGCTTCCTTCAGCCACCTTTCGACGTCGGCGTCGATATCGTCGATGCCCTTGATCTCGACGCGGTGGGTGATGCGGTCCTTCTTCGCCAGGCCGCCGGTTTCGATGAGACGGCTTCCCTCGGCCTCCCGGTCGCCCCCCCGGCTCCCTCTGCCCCCCCGGCTCCCTCTGCCCCCCCGGTCCTCCCGGTCCACCGGAGCCGCATCGCCGAGGGCCAGCCCCAGGTCGACCCGCGCGTTCGAGGCGACCTTGATCTGGGCCACCACATGGTTGCGGTAGATCGGCACGATGGTTTTGCACGGGCAGGCGCGGACGCCCGGACCCAGCGAAAGGCACAGCGAAAGCAGCCGGTCGAACACCGGCCTGAGCGCCGCCTTCTTCCCCGAGAGCTGCTCGTCGACGTACCGCTCGGCGGCCTGAAGATACAGGTGCGGGTCGAGGTCCTCGGCCCCGCGACCCTCGGCGCGTTCGGCGATCCACCACGCCGAGTTGGTCCCCATGCCGTGGCGTGTGGTGAGGTACTCGACGCGCTCGCGCAGTCCGCCGGGGCACTGGGCTTTCACCAGCTCGACCCACTCATCCAACGACCGCCCCGTCTTTGGTTTCAGTTCCGCCACCCACTGCACCATCATCCGCACGCTGGGGTGGACGCTGAAGCGGCCTGAGGATGAGGTGATGCCGGCGTCGCTGTCGCCCCGCCCCGCACCGGCGGGCTTGGCTTCCTTGATGGCGGCGGCGGACCGCTTCGCGCCGCCGCTGCCCGCCATCGGCGTGAGGCGGCCCTTCTCGGCGGCGTCGGCGCTCTTGCTCCGAGGCGAGGCGACCGGCCCCTTCGCCTTGCCCTTGGCCCCGGGTTTGGGCTTGGCCAACCCCTTGCCCGAGCGTTCGGGCACTCGCTTCGGCGTCGGCTGGGCGGCCGGCTGAGCCTTCGCCGCGGGCTTGGTCTTCGGACCCTTCGCGGGCACCGGCTTTGGTCGAGGCTTCGCGGTGCTCGGATTGGCGGGCTTGGTTCGGCTGGCGGGCATGTCATCATCGTGCGGCAAACTCGCCCGAAACACAAGCCCCCCCGGAGCGGCCCCCATGTCTCGTCCGGCTCACTTTTTGCGTGGGAGGCTTGTCGGAACGCCGGTCCATACGTCGATTGAAAAACGCCCCGCGGGTCTCGACGCTGGGGCGTTGATGGGCTGCTCGGCCGGGAAAAGCGGGGCCGAGCGATTGAGATGGATGGCGTGCCGATGAGTCGGCTTCGGACGCCCCTGTTCAGGCGGGTCCGGTGAGTTCGTCGGCCTTGGTGTTGATGGCCTGCTTGGCGGCGGCGACGGCGCTGTTCACAACGGCCAGCGCCGCGTCTCGTGCCTGCTCGACCTGGGTGATGAGCGCGGGGTCGGCGTTCTGCTTGTTCAACTGGGCAATGGTCCGCGCCGCGATCCGCCGGACCTGCTGGCGGCCGCGCTCGGCGGCCTCTTCCACCGCACGCTTGCCGACGCGGGCCGCGGCGAGGATCGCACGGTCGGGCGCGTTGTTGCCGTCCAACTGCACCATGCGGTCGATCGCGCGGTCTTTCCGCTCGGTGATCGCGGTGGTGGCGCGGGTGGCGGCGTCGTTCATGGCCTGGATGCGGGCCGGGACATCCACCGACTGCGTCGAGTTCTGGGCCTGGGCGTTGCCCACCCCCACGCCCAGCGAGAGGGCGACGGCGGCGAGGGCGGCGGTGATCTTGCTGCGGAAACCGAGGGCGAGGCTCATGGTCAGTCCTTTCGGAAGCGTGATGCGGACCTTTGCCGATGGGCTGGGAACCGGATCACCCAGCCCGGCCCGAGTCCAACGCGGTGCGTTCGGGCGTATTGCGTCGCGTCGTCCCCGGGTTCCGCATGCACTTTCTGAGACGTGGCCGGGACCGGTCGGCACGTCCGCCCGGCCCGTCGCCCACCCCCCTCCCCCCCGCCCACAACGCCGGAACAAGGAGTATCCCCGTGGAACACCCCTGGTCCGCCCGTGCCGCCTATGTGCGCCGCCGATGGCAGCAGACGGTCGGAGACGCTCACGCCCCAGTTGCGCTGTACGGCGGTGGTCGGCACACGCGGTGGCTGCTGGAGCGCGTGCTGAAGGATGGCGAGCGCGAACGCGTGACAGTGATTCTCGACGACGCCGCCGCGGAGCGGGGTGGATCGGTTCTGGGTGTGCCGGTGAAGCGGCCCGGCGCCGTGGACGCGCGCGGGTTCGCGGCGGTCGTGTCGTCTTCGGACGGGATCGAGAGCGTGCTGACGCGGCGCGCGGCGTTGTGGGCGCGCTCGGGCGGCGACGCGGGCCCGCGCGTCGTCGCTCTGTACGAGGGCCT
>CAZDYM010000055.1:0-10758 GCA_964509325.1 uncultured Phycisphaeraceae bacterium | reverse complement strand
CCGGCGGTGTGGTTGTCGCTGCCGAGCCGGGATGCCGCCGGGAAGGAAGGAGGACGGGGAAACACGGCCCCGAAGGGTCACAGCCGGTTGGCGGTGATGAACGCACCGTTCGAGTCGGTCACGCGGGTCTGATCGTTGCTGTTGGCGTAGAAGACGGCGGCCGGGGTTGAGAGCGAGTTATCGACGTAGTACCGCCATCCGCTGGCGCCGGCGCCGGTCGTGACGGCGCGGGTGCCGGCCGCGGCCTGCGCCGCGGTCGCCGTGGTCACGTTGCTCAGCCCGTTGTACGGGTTGGCGGGGATCTGCTCCTGCATCACCGTGCCGACGGTGGTGAGCTGCGCCAGGGTCGGGTACGCGGCGGTGCCGGAGACGGACTGGTCGGCGAAGTACTGCGCGATCCCCGTGCGGATGCCGCCCAGGGCGCCCTGCAGCGCCGCCGACTTGGCCCGCGCCGAGTAGTCGATGTACTTCGGCACCGCGATCCCAGACAGGATCGCCAGCACCACGATCACCGCGATCAACTCCACCAGCGTGAAGCCACGACGCACGCTGCGACTGCTGAATCCGTTCATGTCTCAACTCCTTGCCAAGTCTCGGGCGTCACGCCCGGGGGGGTCTCACCATGCGTCGCGGCACGGCACTTCTCTGCGGAACGCGGCCCACGCCGCGCATGGTTGCTTTCCTCGATCACTGCATCAGGTTCATCATGTTCCACATGGGCAGGAAGATGGCCAGGGCCACCATCAGCACCACGCCCGTGAGCAGCGCGATCAGCACCGGCTCGATCACGGTGGCGGCGTTCTTCACCAGGTGCCGCGTCTCCCGCCCGTAGTGGCGCGAGATGATCTGGCACATCCGTCCGAGTTCCGCCGACTCCTCGCCGGCCCGGAACAACTGCTTCACGAACCCCGGCATCGACGGACAGCCCTGGAGCGCCTCGCCCAGTTTGCCGCCCGATTTCACCTGCCGGATCATCGTCTCCACGTCCTTCCGAATCGTCGCCCGCCCGGCGGCTTTGCCGGACATCTCCAGCGTGTCGATCAGCCCCAGCCCCGACGTCAGGCACAGCCCGAACACCGACGCGAACCGCGACACCGCCAGACCGATCAGCACCCCGCCGAGAAGGGGGATGCGTTCCGACCATCGGTCGATCACACCCCTCACCTGAGGCCGGCGGACCAGGAGGCGGGCCACGAAGAAAGAAACCCCTAGCCCGGTGAGATACACGAACCAGTACCCCTTCACGGACGTCCCGAGCGCGTCGAGCACTTCGGTGAGCACCGGCAGCGCCACCCCGCGCCCGCGGAACATCTCGGCGAACTTCGGCACCACGAACGTCACCAAGAACCCGGTTCCGAGAACCAGCGCCGCCACCACCGTCAGCGGGTACATGAGCGCGCCCTTGATCATCCGGCGCATCTCGCCCTGCTCTTCCACCTGCTCCGCGAGGTGCCCCAGCACCTTGATCAGGTTCCCGCTCGCCTCGGCGGCCCGCACCGTCTGCACGTACACCTCGCCGAACAACCCGCCGTGGGCGCCGAGCGCCTCGGTGATCGACTTGCCGCTCTGGACCGTCGCGGCGATCTCAAGGATGATCCGCCGGAACGCCGGGTTGGGCTCCTGGTCCGCGATCGAGCGGAAACAGTCCACCACCGGGATGCGTGCCTCGAGCAGCACACTGAGCTGGTAGGTGAAGTGCGCGATCTCCTGCGGCCGCACCCGGGCCCGCAGCCGCGACAAAAGCGGCGCGCCGCCCTCGCGCGCCTCGATGATCCTGACCGGCGTCACGCCGGTGGATGCGATCCTGCGGTAGGCGTCCTGGCGCGTGCCCGCCTTCACCACGCCCTGGGACTCGCGTCCCCGCGCGTCGACCGCTCTGAACTGGTAGGTCAGCTGGCTCACGCGGACATCCTCAGTTGCACGGGGTCCTCACCCATCTCGAACGTCGCGACCGCCTGGGCCACCTCCTCGAGCGAGGTGATGCCCACGCGCGCTTTGTCGAGCCCGTCGCGCCACATCGGCACCATGCCGTTCCGCGCCGCGAACGCGCCGAGCTGCGCCGTCGTCGCCCCGCGCTCGATCTCCATCGCGACCCCCGGCGTAACCCGGAGCAGTTCGTAGATCCCCACCCGCCCGCGGTAGCCCGACCCGCCGCAGCGGGCGCACCCGGCCCCGCGCATGAACTTGTCGTCCGTGCCCTCGACGCCGAAGCGACGGCGCAGCAAGCGGTCGGGCTCGCGCACCTCGGCGCAGTCGCGGCACACCTTCCGCACCAGGCGCTGGGCGACCACGCCCAGCACGGCGCTGGTGATGACAAAGGCCGGGACCCCCAGGTCCTTCAGCCGCGCGATCGCCCCCGCCGCGTCGTTCGTGTGCAGCGTGCTGAGCACGAAGTGGCCCGTCAGCGACGCCTGGGTGGCGATCAGCGCCGTCTCGGCGTCGCGGATCTCGCCCAGCAGGATGATGTCCGGGTCCTGGCGCAGGATCGACCGCAGCGCCGCGGCGAAGGTGAAGCCGATCTCGGCGTTGGCCTGCACCTGCCGCACCCCGTGCACGCGGATCTCCACGGGGTCCTCGATGGTGACGATGCTGACGCTCGGGGTGTTGAGCTTCTTCACGCCGGTGTAGAGCGTGCTGGTCTTGCCGCTGCCGGTCGGGCCGGTCACCAGCAGCATGCCGTGCGGGTGATCGAGGATCTCCTCGACGCCCTTGACCGTCGGCTCGCTCATGCCCAGGTCGGCGAAATCGAGGATCTGACCGTTGGGACGGAGCAGGCGCATCACGATGTTCTCGCCGCACACCGTCGGGATCGTCGAAAGGCGCACGTCGAGGGTCTCGCCGCGGCAGGTGAAGCGGAACTTGCCGTCCTGCGGGCGGCGCGTCTGCGTGAGGTCCAGGTTGGCCATCACCTTCAGGCGCTGCACGATGCCCGGGTGCGCGCTCAGCGGCGGCCCCTGACGGGCCACCAACTGCCCGTCGACGCGGACCCGGATCTGCAGTTCGTGCTCGCACGGCGAGATGTGGATGTCCGACGCCCCGGACCCCGCCGCGTCGGTGATGATCTGGTTCACCGCCGCCACGATCGGCTCCTCGCCGCTGGTCAGGTCGGCGGGGACGCTCTCGGCGTGGGCGGCGGCCTGCTCGTGCCCCGAGGCCAGCGAGTACGCCTTGGCCGTCAGCGACACCAGCGCCTCGGGGAGGCACAGCACCGGCTCGATCTCGCCCTTGATGAGCTGGCGGAGCTGGTCGATCGCCTTGATGTTCAGCGGGTCGGCCATCCCGACCGTCACGATCGCCCCTTGGACGAACAGCGGGAACGCCCTGTGCTTCTCCGCCACGCTCCGCGGCAGCAGGTTCGCGTTGGTGATGTCCACGTCGTACGCCGACAAATCGACGAACGGCACCTCCAGCAGCGTCGCCCGGACCAGGCCGATGTCCCGCGGCGACACCATCCCCAGCGTCACCAGCGCCTCCTCCACCGGCACCGAGCGCTCCAACGCCGCACGCTTCACCTGCTCGGCCTGCGCGGTCGAGATCAGGTGCTCGTCCACCAGCGATCGCAGCAGATAGTCGGCGCCGTTGATCACGCCCCACCCCCGGCGCCCGCCGGCGCCCTCACGCCGCACTCCTCGATCAGCGCCTTCACCGAGGCCAGCGCCGCCGGCGACGCATCCACAAACGACGTGCCCAGAAGGTACGTCGGCGCCCGGTCCACCATCGTCACCCGCTGCACCCGCACCGTGATGTCCAGCCTCGGCCGCGCCTGCGATCCGTCCGAGCCCAGCACGCGCACCCGCAGCATCGCGCCGCGCGGGAGGTACTGCGTCGTCTTGAGGCCCAGACCCCCAGCGCCCAGGTCCACCACCGTCGCCGGCAGGCCGGTCTCGCTCACCCCGGATTCCGGGCTGAAGCGCAGCCTCCCGCCCGTGAACCCCTCGACCCCGATCCCCGGCGCGGGATGACCCGCCACGCCCACCAGCGCCGCGAGTGAGAGCGCGTGGCGTTCGTGACGGCGCACTGTCAGACCGAAATCGCTGGGCATGGTCCGGCTCTCGGGCATGTCGCTCGACACCATCGACCCACCCCCACTCAAGGGGAGGCGACGACGGCGCGCACCTTAGACTTCGTCCTGAAACGGACGCGGGTGAAGCGTTCGACCGAAACGACGCGCCCCGGAGCGACACAAACAGCCCGGGTCGTGGTCCGAGAACGACAGGGATTTTCGCCCGGGCCCGAGTGGTTCATAGAACCCCGCGCGTCGCGATCGCCGCGGGGAGCCATCAACGAACGGGGACGCAAGCACGGTCCGGCGCGGGTTCCACGGGCCGCTCGGCTCACGCACGTCCACTCGATCACGCTCCGGGTTCGTCGAGGCCGCTTCGTCAGAAGTTGACCACGATCGAGAGCGTGACACGCCAGTCGAAGAGGTCGTCCTCATCGTTCAACTGCGTCTCCCACATGCCTCGGAAGAACACGGTTTCCCAGGGGCGCAGCTCGCCGCCCACACCGCCGGTCACGATCGGATCGTCCTCGCCCTTGCCGAAGTTGCCCAGATCGCCGCCCTGGAACGGGAGCGCGGCGTCGCGGTCATCCAGCGCGTGATTGCCGTTGAACTCGACCACCGGGCTGAACCACTCGGTGAGGCGGTAATCGGCGCGGATGTCCCAATGGATGCGGTCGGACTGGCCCCAGCGCTCGTCGTCGTCGACGCCGAAGAGGAAGTTCACCGTTCCGCCCAGGTGCAGCTTCTCGAAGCCCTTGTCGATCGAGCCCCAGAACCGCAGCTCGCTGTCGTTCTGCAGCACGTCGGCGTCGCCCCAGGGAAACTGGTACCCCGCCCCGATCGCCATGTGGAACTGCTCGGGAACATCCCGATAGAAGTTCCACTTCAGGCCCGCCGCGACATCGTTCCAGCCCTCTTCATCGAGATTGTCCGAATCGATCCACAGGTACCCGTCCTTGTACGCGAGGAACTGGATCCGGTCGGTGAGGGCCACCCGAGCCTCCGCCGCGATGACCTGCCCGTGGCCATCACCCAACGGCGTCTTGTCGTCGAACTTCTGGTACGCGTACCACAAACGAAGGTCCGTGGTCACGAACGAGTTCTCATTGAAGTAGGGCGAGGTGCAGGGATGAACGAACGTGTGCTCTTCCGGAACATCACTAAAGGCCGGGTCAGGGTCGCCGAACAGCACGAACTTCCCGTGCTGACCCGACGCCGACCCGCACAACGCCAGCATCATCGCGGCGGCGCCCCGCCCGCGGGGGAGGAGCGTCTGCTGAGCGGCGAAAAGGTGACGGAACATCATGGAACTCCTCGTCTGGTTGTCGCACCGGGGCCCGGGCCGACTGAGCCCGGAGACATCCGAGCCGGCGCTCAAAGTGTGAAATCTAGACCATTATATCGTTGATTGAGGCCCCCGTCGTGCACTCCCCCACCCCCGCACGAACGCACCATCGCAGGTCACCTCCGGCGTTCTCCCCCAACCTCACAAACCCGCCCGATCCAGCAACACCGATCGGACATGCCGGTACCATGAAACCCCGGTCCGTCCGGCAACGTTTGTTGTGTTTTTGGTAGGGATCCGGTATCACCGCCAAGTCTCTCCCCCGGCGTTTACCGCGCATGACCCCCAACCCCAACGCCCTGCCAACTTGATCTCCTCACCATTTCTCACCCTCCTCTGGAGACCCGCCGCATGCTCCGTTCGCTGACATCCGCCCTGAAATCCGGGGCGGCGTTCCTGACCGCTTCGGTCGCCGGGCCGGCCACGGCCCCCGCTCTTGCCCCCGCCGCCGCCGTGCTCGCGCTGGCGCTGCCCGCGGCGACGGCCCCGGCCCAGCAGGTCAACGTCGAGGTGTTCACCCTCGACAACGGGATGAAGTTCCTGCTCTACCCCCGCGCCGAGGAGCCGAACATCATCGCCGCCGGCTGGGTCGCCAAGGTCGGCTCGGTCAACGAGCGCCCGGGCATCACCGGCATCAGCCACTTCTTCGAGCACATGATGTTCAAGGGGACCAACACCATCGGGACCAAGGACCCCGCCCGCGACGCCGAGATCCGCTCGCGCCAGACCGAGGTGCGCCAGAAGCTGATGAACCTCCAGCTGGGCACCCAGTACAAGCGCTGGAAGGCCGGCGAGATCGACGACCCGTGGGAGGTCCGCAACGACACCCCCGAGATGAAAGCGCTCCGCGAGGAGCTGGCCCGCCTGATGGAGGAGCAGAAGTCCATCACGGTGGCCAACGAGTTCGACAAGGTCTACACGAGCATGGGCGGCTCGGGCATGAACGCGTTCACCGAGTACGACATGACGTTCTACTTCATCAGCGTCCCGGCCAACAAGTTCGAGCTGTGGGCGTGGATGGAGAGCGACCGCCTGACCGACTCGGTCTTCCGCGAGTTCTACGCCGAGCGTGACGTGGTGCACGAGGAGCGCCGCATGCGCACCGAGAGCACCCCGACGGGCATCTACCAGGAGCAGTTCGACGCCATGTTCTGGCAGAGCTCGCCCTACCACTGGCCGGTCATCGGCTGGACCAGCGACCTGAACTCCTACACGATGGAGGACGCCCAGAAGTACTACGACACCTACTACGGGTGCAACAACATCGTGGGCGTCGTCGTCGGCGACTTCAAGAGCGACGAGATCAAGCCGGTCATCAAGCGCTACTTCGAGCGGCTCAAGCCCGGCAAGCACGAGGTCCCCCCGGTGGTGACCCTCGAGATGCCGCAGCTCGCCGAGCAGCGGATGAACGCCGAGTGCGACTGCCAGCCCTCGGTTGAGGTCCGCTACAAGACCGTCCCGTTCAACCACGCCGATTCGTTCGCGCTGGCCGTCATGGCCGACGTCCTCAACGGCCGCACCGGCCGCCTCTACAAGTCCATGACCGAGGGCAAGCAGATCGCCAGCAGCGCCTCGGCGGCCCAGGAGGACCGCAAGTACGGCGGGTACTTCTCCTTCAGCGCCGAGGTCAAGGGCGAGGCCACCCCCGAGCAGCTCGAGGCCGCCTGGTACGAGGAGCTCGCCAAACTCCAGAAAGAGCCCGTCGGCGAGCGCGAACTCCAGAAAGTCAAGAACCAGAACGCCGCCAACGACTACCGCCGACTGCAGAACACCTTCTTCCTGATGGTGCAGATCGGCTACACCGAGGCCAAGGGCGGCTGGGAGTACCTCAACACCGCCCCGGCCCGACTCCAGGCCGTCACCGCCCAGGACATCCAGCGCGTCGCCAACAAGTACTTCGAACCCAAGAACCGCTCCGTCGCCATCTACAAGCGCAAGGCCGGCACCGCGCCCACCGATGAGGACCCCGAGTTCACCCGCCTGACCGCCAACATGCCCGGCCCCATGAAGTCCGGCATGAAGCGCCAGCTCGAGATGATCACCAAGGAAACCGACGCCGCCAAACTCAAGGAGGGCGTCGCCCAGTTCGAGCAGATGAAGGCCCAGCTCCCGCCGCAGATGGCGCCCCTCGGCGAGTACATCATCAAGAAGGCTCAGGAGCGGATCGACGAACTCGAAAAGGCCGCGAAGTAACCACGGAAGTCGGAACCCCGACCGTCAGGGAGGGGTCTGCCCCCCCACCCCCCCAGAGACACCCGGCGGCCCCACGCCGCGAAACGCGAAGCAACCCCATGAAGACCCCCAAACTCACCGCGGGCCTCCTGCTCGCCCTGGCGACCTCGGCCCTCACCCCTCCCGCTTTGGCCGACCTCCCGGCCCGCCCCGAGAAGATCGAGTTCCAGCCCCTCACCTTCACCCCACCCAACGCGAGGGACTACCGGCGCACGCTCTCCAACGGCGTCGCCGTCTACCTCGCGCCCTCGAAAGAGGTCCCGCTGGTCAGCATCACCTTCACGTTCCGCGGCGGGGCGTACCTCGAACCGCCCGGGAAGGCCGGCCTGGCCCGCATGACCGGCTCGATGATGCGCCGCGGCGGCACCGCCGCCATGAAGCCCGCCGACCTCGACGAGGAACTCGACTTCCTCGCCGCCATGTGCATGACCTCGATCGGGTCCACCTCGGCCACCGCCACGCTCAACAGCCTCACCTCGAACCTCGACCAGTCGTTCAACCTGTTCATGGACGTGGTGCGGAACCCCGCGTTCGACTCCGAGCGGACCGAGCTGCTCCGCAAGGAGATCATCGAGGAGATGAAGCAGCGCAACGACGACGCGAGCACCATCATGGGTCGCGAGGCCGCCGCCTTCTTCTGGGGGCGCGACCACTTCGAGGGCCGCGTCGCGACCAAGTCCGACATCGACTCGATCTCCATCGACGACATGAAGGCCTTCCACGCCAGGCTGTTCCAGCCCGGGAACCTCATCATCGGCGTCACGGGCGACTTCGAGGAGTCCTCCATGCTCGCCCGCCTCGAGCGGGCGATGGAGGGCTGGGCCAAGGGCGACAGAATGCCCGACCCGCCGGCGCCGACCAACCAGATCAAGCCCGGCGTCTACCACATCGAGAAGGACATCCCCCAGGGCAAGTTCCAGATCATGTCCCAGGGCATCAAGCGTGACGACCCCGACGCCATCGCCATCGAGATGATGAACGACGTGCTCGGCGGCAGCGGCTTCACCAGCCGCATCATGAACCGCGTCCGCACCGAGGAGGGCCTGGCGTACGGCGCCGGCAGCGGGTTCGCCAGCCGCGTCTACTACCCCGGGCAGTTCATCGCCCGCTTCGACTCGAAGAACTCGACCTGCGCCCTGGCCGCCAAGATCGTCTTCGAGGAGTTCAACAAGATCCGCACCGAGAAGGTGAGCCCCGAGGAACTCGAGGTCGTGAAGAACTCCGCCATCGAGACCTTCCCGCAGAACTTCGCGTCCAAGGCGGGCATGGTCGGGCTGTTCATGAACGACGAGTGGACCAACCGCCCCGCCGACTACTGGCAGACCTACCGCGACAAGGTCAGGGCCGTCACGCCGGACGACGTCCTCCGCGTCGCCCAGCGCACCATCGACCCCGCCAAGATGGCCATCTTCATCGTGGGCAAGTGGGAGCCCATCGCCCAGGGAGACCCCAACGGGCGCGCCACCATGCAGTACTTCACCGATTTCTTCGGCAGCCCGGTCAACCACCTCCCGCTGCGCGACCCGCTCACCGACGCCCCGCTGCCCGAGCAGCCCAAGGTCGAGTCCGGCGCGGACGCCAAGCCGACGCGGTGAGACCGCTGCTGCTCCCCCCTCCTCCCCGCCACGCTGGGAACCAACACGGCCCGAAGGCGCGATGGCCCCGGTCAGCACGACCAGGGCCTTTTCGATGATCAGTCCGTGACGAGGCCGATCACGCCGGGGATCACCGACGACGACGCGCCGCGCCGGCCGCGCCAAGCAAGGCAATCAGGCCAGTCGCCGGACCCGGCACCACGCTGATCCGATCGATCCCGATGCCGTCGCTCGAAGTGCTCGCGCCCGATTGCCGAAGGGGCTGGGCCAACCGGACCTTGACGAACGGCGCGTCCGAGATCACCCCGAAGTACGCCACGTTCCCCGAAAGCAGCTGCGCCGGCGGGATGGACGACGTCAGGTCGTGCGTCTCCAGCACCTGACCCTGCGCGTTGAGCAGTTCCACGAACAGCGGCCCGGGGATGTTCGAGTTCCCGAACCAGTCCGAAGCGTCGGTCACATACATCCCGAAGCCCGTGAGCTCGCGGTTGAACGTGAGCGTGAAGAAGCCCGCGCCGGGCCGGGTTTCTGTGTAGAGGTACTTCGTCCCGTCCAGCGGGTACGTGTGGACCGCGCTCACGCCGGTCGAGATCGAGTTGGCGACCGTGGCCTCGTTCGCGTACGCGGCGCTCAGCCCGTCGCCGAACTGCCAAGTGCCCGGGACCGTGCCCGTCGCGAACGACTCGAACCCGAAGGTCGAGACACCCGTCCCGACGGCTGCCAGGAAACTCGCCTCCGCCGCCGTGGAGGTGGGGTACGAAGCCAGCGCGCCCGTCCCGGCGGGGTTGTTGTCCTGCCCTCGGAACAACGAAGCAGCCCCTGCCTCAGCACCGAGGGCGCACGACGACACGAACAGTCCGACCGCTTGCTTCAACATCTTGATTCTCCCTGTGCGTGGCCCGAAGGCCAACGAGTGCATCACGCAGCACCGGCCGCGCTGTTCGCTGAGCCTATCAACAGAACGCCAGACCGCAAGAGCAATCACACGCTCGCGAACGAAAAAGAGCCCGTCCATACACCGAACCGGTCGCCGCGTGGTGGAACGAAGCCGACTCAGAAATCCCGCCGCGAGAACAGCCAGCACGCCAGCCCCAGCACCAGCCCTTCAAACAACAGCGAGGTGCCCAGCACCCACCACACGCTGCGGGCGTCAATCCGCCGCTCGATCTCGCGCACGATCCGCGGGTCGCCGAACTCGACCTCGACGACGCCATCCCCGCCCCCTTCGCCGTTCCGGGCGGCGGCCCGCGCTTCCTCGAACCGCCGGCGGTTCTCCTCGGCCCGCTCGAGCTGCGCGTCGCGGAAGCGCCCGATCTCGCTCTCCGGCAGGATCACCCGCTTCAGCAGGTTGGTGGTCTCGGCGGTCTTGGGCAGCACCGTCTTGACCGCGAACGCCGCCTTGTGCCACCGCGTCCACCGCGCCAGCGCCTTCTCCGCCACCACCAGCTCGCCCTTGATCCTCGCCGGGCTGGGCGGGTTCGGCCTGGGCTTCAGCAGCTCCGCCGCTCGCCCCAGCAGCCCCTTGCCGCCGCTGGCCTTCTCCGTGGCGGCGTCCGCGCGCGCGCCGCCCGCGGCGCCGTCGG